>WTIG01000044.1 GCA_011522825.1 Puniceicoccaceae bacterium | reverse complement strand
GTGATTGAATAGCCTTTTCAGCAAGTTCAACATCACCACCGCTACCAAGCCCACGACACACTTCCTTTCCAATAAGATGTGAGTCGACTGACTGCATGGTTGCTAAGGCTTTTGCGTCCGTATCCAATACATGGCATTCAACCAAACCACTCGATTTCTGATCAAAAGCATTAACAATATGGACACCGGCTCCGCCTAAGCCCAATAATTTTACTTTAATCCCTTCAGTATTCATCACTCATTCACATTATGGTAACTTAAATTGTTTTGGAAAAAATTTGCTGAATAGATTTCCAAGAAGGTTATTTGTATTTTTACTTTGCTTCTCTTCAAAAACACCCAAGGCAAAAAGTAATAAGCCTAAAGTCGTACTGTATTCTGGAACATTAAGATCCTTGGCTATATTCCACGAGCTTTCCCCCTTAATGCATTTTAAATCAAATACTTTTTCTGCAATGAATTCAATACCCTCTATTCTTGAAGTACCACCTGTTAAAACTGCCCCTGTTCCAATTTCACTTGGGTTATATAATTTTGCGTCTTCAAGCTCTTCACGGATTAACTCAAACAATTCTTTAATTCTCGATTCTACTATTTTATTCACGGAAATTAGCGGTATTTTCCTATCACCAATACTCTGATTTCCTACTAACCAAGTACTAGCATCTGAATTTTGCTTTGCATGGGTCGCTAAGCCCTCTCGAAGTTTTAAACTATCAGCTAATTGAACACTTGTTCTCAAACCCAGACTTAAATCATTTGAAATATGATCGCCGCCCACTGGAATCACTCCTGTGTAAACAACATACCCATCCTTGTATAAAGCGAAATCTGTCGTCCCACCACCAATATCAATCACCAATGCCCCTGCTTTTTTCTCACTATCTTGGAGCAAAGCATTGCCACTAGCAATGGATGAAACGATAACATCCTCCACGACTAAAGGTATACCCATGATGACTCTAAGACTGTCTTGTAAGATTTTATTATCAGCATGAATCGCCCAAAACCCCACCTGTAGTCGCTTGCCTTGCATATGTATTGGATTTTCGACTTTCACCCCATCGACTGAGAAAGGGTTTTGAATGTAATGAATAAAGCTACGTCCTTCAGGAAGCTGAGGACGACGAGCATCCTCTTTTGCTTTTTCGACATCCGCCTTCGTAATAACCCCATTTGGAGCACCCACATTTGTTGTTCCAAGGTTGAAGACCCCGGCTAAGTGTTGCCCAGTGTGGGCTAAATAAATCTCTTCAATTTCTGTACCTGCCTCATTTTCTGCCTGTACAATTGCATTATGAACAATTTGTCCAGTCGCTTGCAAATCCTCGATAACACCCTTTTTGACTCCACTCGATTGCACAGAATAATTTCCGATGATATTTAAAGAAGTACCACTAGAAATCTCTCCAATAATTATGGCAATTTTTGATGTGCCTATTTCAATTGCTCCGACAATTTTAGAATGTCCCATTATTTGATAAAGATGATCTTTTTTTTTAGAAAAATAAAGATTAGAATAAATTATTCTCGCCCTACTTACATTCAACCGCAGCTGAGTCTCTCAAAGATAAATCAACTCGCTCCACCTCTGGATTACCACTCCCATTTATATAGGATAAAATATAATTCAAACGTGCAACCTGCTCAGGATAATCATCATATGCACCAAATAAAATGCGAGGGATTAAATCACTTTTTAGTTCAATGATTTGCCCTGGGAAATCGGTATCTCCAGAAAAGTTCTCCAGAGAGATTGACTGCAAGCGTATCCGCTCCGTTAATCCCTCCTCTTTCAATAAATTGATTAATGGAGCCACATAATCTAGGCCATTTATTGGAAGGTATTTTTGATTTAAGTGACGGTAAGGAATTAAATATGGTAATTGTTCTAAATAGGCTTCGGTATAACCCATACCATCATAAACAACACCCGTACGACCCACACATCGGAGAAAATTCACCCCTTCACTGCTTTGCATTTTCAACTTAAACATAGGAACTTCTTCATTTAACTCTACCCTTAATGCATCGGGAAAAATCCTTATGACTTTTGCTTCTAAAACCTGATCAAAACTCTCTAAACTATGCTTTAATTCAAAAATATTTATATCCATCAATTTCATATTTCGGTTGATCTGAATCACATCACTCAGCCAAGCTTCATCAAGAACTCCATTTGTATCAAATAGAACCCTTTTAACGTAGCTACCGCTATTGTTTGCATTCATACTCTGTTCAGAAGCAATACCATCAAAAACAAAGTCTTTCAGGTAGAAAAAAACCGCCATGCAGCTCAAACTAACCATAGCCCACTTTAGGTAGGGCCTTATTCTACGATAAACCGAAGCAAAAGTAATAATACGACTGGATTGAACATTGGAATCCCGAAGATTATGCCAACTTTGATCTACCTGATAGCTCACAGACTTATTACTTTTTTTAGGGAACTTCATGAAATCCTATTTTATCGCTGATTGTATCGCTTTATACCGAAAGAAAGCATTGTTTCAATTAGAGTATTAAAATCAATACCTTTAGCCAAAGCCGATTTAGGTAAAAGACTTTGTGGAGTCATTCCAGGGATTGTATTCACTTCCAAAAAGTAAGGGGTTTCCCCTTCTAAAATGAAATCAATACGGGCAAAATCTCGGCATCCACAACTTGAATAAATAGCCTCTGCTTCAGATTTAATCCTTTTTGTAATCTCCTTAGGTAATTCCGCAGGGCATAGGTACTCTGTTGAATCAGAAAGGTATTTAGTATGATAATCATAACACTCTTCTGAATATTTAATTTCAACCACCTCCAAGGCTTTACCACCCAGTAGCCCAATCGTTAATTCTCGTCCTTTTAACCTACGCTCCACTAGCCAATTTCCCGAATTTATTTTGGATAAGGCAACGCCCATGGACGAACGGTTCTCAATTATACTCAGACCGTAGCTACTACCAGAATCCCTTGGTTTAAGCACGAGGGAACTCCCTAATTTTTTAATGACATCATCGGCAAGTGGAATGGTATTTCCATCAAAAGAAAGTGATTCCGCTGTCTTTACTCCCAAGGCCTGTACTCGCTCTTTGGCAATGGACTTATCCATACACAAGGCACTCGAGTCAGCGTCACTACCCAAAAATTCAATACCCTTTTCGAATAAAATATTTTGTAACTCTCCATCTTCTCCAAAAGCACCATGGATCATAGGAAATACGATATGAGAATCAGGCTGAATCCAGTCTGGAATCATACGGTCTTCTAGGCATATCGCCTCAACTGAATGATTCAATTTAAGTGCATTAATAACCTGCTCACCGCTTTTTATCGAGACTTCTCGCTCGTCGCCAAAGCCACCATAAAGAACGATAATCGCTTTCAAAGATTTCATTTTTCTAGATTAGATGCCCCTTCATCACCCGCATAATTAGAAACCTCATCTCCAAGGAATAAAACTTCTGGCTCCAAATCGATTCCCCGCTCTTCTTTCACCCGTTTTTGGATTAAAGCAATTAAGGATTGAACATCCTTCGAAGTTGAACCTCCTCGATTCACAATAAAATTGCCGTGCTTATCCGATACCTCAGCACCACCCACACTCATATTCTTCAAGCCTAATTCATCTATAAGACGCCCTGCATAATTATTATCAGGATTTTTGAAAATACACCCTGCACTCGGAGCCACAGGTTGGCTTCCTTTACGCACATCCGAATACGAGTCCATTCGTTCACGAATTGAATCACTCTCTTGAACTTCACCTAATTTTAAAACTGCTCCTAAAGCAATGCCCTCGGCAATCTCACGAACTTTTCTATATTCAATAGTAAATGCATCACGCCCCAATTCTTCTACTCTAGGAAAACCATCCACCATCAACACCCGTTCCACGACATCAAAAGTCCACCGCCCCATGGCTCCTGCATTCATTCGTAAAGCACCTCCCAAAGTTCCAGGAATGCCCTCAAGAAATTCAAAACCCGAAAACCCTAGTTGAGCAACCTTGCCACATAATTCTTTCAAGCGTACGCCACAACCAACCCAAATATGGGAATCATCTATTTTACGAATTGTTTGCCAATTTTTATGGTTAAAACGCATAACCAAACCCTTATAGCCAGAATCCGAAACCAAAATATTCGACCCCCTTCCTAAACAAAAATAAGGCATTCCAAACAAGCGAGAAGATTGCATTAAAGCAAGGACATCTGAAATACTTGAAGGCTCTGCATAATATTCAGATCCCCCACCGATTTTAAAAGTCGTTTTTGCTGCCAAATTTTCCGATAACTTTAAAACACAACCTGAAGACACTTTCTTTTCTGCGTACTCAAACCAGGCACTTTGACGGTCAGGATTTTCATACAATGCACAAAATGCATGCGCAAATTCATTGATAGACCCTGCCCCAATAAATAACAATACCCTATCTTTATTTTTTGATTGCTCGGAAAAATTCGATAAAAGTTCACTCAGGCCATCTTGATCAAAACCCAACATAGTGGTCTTAGTACTCTGGGAGGCTGAGATCAAATCGTTAGTCATTCCGCCTTCACATTCTGCTTCAAAGGCAGAATAAACAGGCAAGAGATAAAGGCTATCAGCTCCAGAAAAAGATTTGGCAAAATCTTTATTTAAAGCTTTTGTGCGTGAATATCTATGTGGCTGAAAAACAACCGCTAACTCTGAAGAAGGAAATTCATTCTTAACCGCTTTAATTAAAATAGCTATTTCCGAAGGGTGATGGGCATAGTCTTCAATCACCTTGAATCGATCACTTGAAAGTAAGACATTCTGCCTTCGGTCTACCCCTAGAAATCCGCCAAACAAATCCTCCGCCCCAGGCAACTGATTTTCAAACATCCTCAATACACTTTCTGCAAAAAATTGGTTATGACGATTAAATGTTGCGTTTAATAATAGATTCCTCGGATCAGATATGGGGCCTTCGGTAAGCCCAGATTGCGGATCAACAAATAAACATTGATCTCGGAAAGTTTCTCTCGAGTCAAATGCTTCAAAATTTTCGGCTTCAATAAGGATTTTTGAGTGCGTCCTCTGCAATAATCCTTCGAACACCTTTTTCAAACTATCGAAGTCCTTGTAATAATCTGCATGATCCCAATCAAGATTGAGTAAGACTGTAATTTCAGGATTAAATTGATTAATTGTTCCATCACTTTCATCGATTTCAGCTACTAGCCATTCTGAATCACAGTGAAAAAACGGTAGCCTGCCGTCTTGATAAAATCCCCCAACAATAAAGTTAACCGATAGCTCTAATTTCTCTATAGCGTATCCGATTAAAGCACTGGTGGTAGTCTTGCCATGACTGCCAACAATGGCGATAAGCTTTTTTGATTGTGCAACCTGTGCCAGCATTTCACCTCGTTTTAAACACGGTATTTTAAGACGTTCTGCCTCTCGCAAAAGGCGATGTGTCTTAGCAATAGCATTTGAATAAATAACTTGATCATAAGATTTTATATCTTCAATCAATACAGCATCCAATAATTCGACCTTTGAATTTATTAAATAATCTAATGCACTTTGCTTGAAGTAATCATCATAGCCAAAAATCAAATCCCCCTTTTCCGCACACCACATAGCTAAAGGGGCCATGCCAGCACCACCAACACCCAGAAATAAAATCCGTTTTTCAGCACTCATGATCCATACTCCTTTTGCCTAATGGCTGCTTCTAAATCATCCACTATTTCTTGGGAAGCATCCACTGCATTTAAATTCATTAAATTAAGGCTGATTTGCTCAAGTAAGCTTTGATTTGAAATCAAAACCTTAACTTCCTGATACAATTTTTCGATATGGGTTTCATCAAGCAAAATTCCACCACCTAGACTTTCATGTATCTTTGCATTAAAAAACTGATGATTATCAGCCGCATAAGGATAAGGAATTAAAATACTTGGTACTTCACAACGAGTAATTTCTGCAATGGCACCTGCGCCTGCACGGGACACCACTAAGTCCCCGGCCGATAGTACCGCAGCCATATTATCGGAAAAAGGAACCATTTTAATGGTCACTTGCTCACCACGACTATTCGTTGAAACATCGTAGCTGTGTAAGTCATTTTTTAAGCCTGATATACAATAAATGGATATCCCCTCCTCAATTAATTGCTCAAAATGATCGATCACCCATTTATTTAATGCCTGAGCCCCCTGACTCCCTCCAATAATGACTAATAAGCTTCCTTCACACTCTAAACCCAATTGCTTACGGGCTTCAGCTTTTTCCATGGCGACCATTTCTTTACGCAAAGGATATCCTGCATGGCATACTTTTGATTTTTTTATCTCTTTGAGCATCACACTCTTTGGTAAATAAACACGGTAAGCAAATCGTTGTAATAATCGAACCGCTTTCCCCACCTTTCCATTTGCTTCATGTAAAACAATCTTAACCTTCAGCAAGATACCCAATAAGCCAAAGCCCACGGATAAATAGCCACCAAAAAGCATCATAACTTTCGGTTTTTCATTTTGGATCATCTTGAAAATCTTTGGCAGACTGCAAACTAGTTGCTGAAAGAACTGTAGCTTACCCAATAGCCCCCCAGAAAAACCCTTCCCTGAAAAGCGCTCAAAATCAATATGCTCATACTTTTTAGCGATCTCCGTATCAATTGATTTTTGACTGATGCAAAGTTTACTCGAAAAACCACGACTCTTTAACTCCTCGGATAAAGCTATCCCTGGGGATAAATGCCCACCGGTTCCACCACAAATAATTAATACATCCGTCATAATTCTCGAGCCTCTTTTAGCGGAACTTTTGACCAATGACAAAGACAATTTAAAATCACACCAATCAGAATAAACATTAAAACCAAGTTTGATCCACCATAGGAAATAAACGGCAACGACATGCCCTTAGTCGGCAAGCATCCAGTTACAACACCCATATTGATCAAAGCCTGAAATTCTATCATGAGCAAAGACCCGAGAACCAATAAATATTGATAAAGATTTGGAGCATACTTCAGTTGAAAAAGTACTAAAATCAAAAGTGCCAAAAATAATAAAGCCACACCCATTGAGAAAAATAACCCTAATTCTTCTCCTATAATTGAAAAAATGAAATCCGTATGTGCTTCCGGCAAAAAGGACATCTGTTGTTGGCCAGAGCCAAGCCCAACACCTTCTATACCTCCAACACCAAAAGCAATAATTCCCTGCCATAATTGATAGCCACTATCACTTCGATTGGACTCAACATCTAAAAAGGAGGTTATTCGGCTCAACCGTTCTGGATTTAAAACGATTGCTATACAAAATAAGAGCAAAGCTAAACCAGCTGACGGTAATAAATAACGTAACTTGATTCCTGAAACAAAAAATAAAACACCGCCGACTAAACCACAAAGAAAAGCCGTGCCATAATCTGGCTCCAAAAAAATCAATCCAACAAAGATCCCAAGAAGTGAAAAAGGATACATAAAGCCTTCTTTCCAAGCATCTAATGATCGTCGGTGCATTGCTAGATAATGAGCTAAACAGAAGAGCAGTCCTATTTTACCAATTTCGGAAACCTGTAAACGCATTAAGCCAAGGTCCAACCACCTTTGTGCACCATTCACTTTAACCCCTATTCCAGGAATTAAGACCAAAGCTAAAAGCAACAATGCCGCCCCTGTGATAATTGGAATCAATGAGCGAATGCGCTCTAAATCCAACCTAAAGACAAAAAAACCGATTATAATACCAAGCACCAACCATAGTATTTGCTTTTTCAGTAAGGCCACAGGATTTGAGTGCATGGCCTGGGAAGCACTGAATAAAATGATGATTCCCAATAAAGTAAGAATCGTAACGATAAGAATAATGATGATTCCTGACGCAGGAAATCGTGTAAACGATTTGCGCCAAAAAAAATCTTTGAGCATTTTTAACTTCAGTTAAAAATTTTATTCTGACTCAGCAGACACTCTAATAAAATCCACTTGCGGAAATGATTCGACGTCAGGCTCAGCATCAACGCTTGTAGAATTTTCTACGGATTCTAACTCAGGCTCTGCTGGCTCTAATGAATTTGCAGTCGCATTTCCATCACCGACAGAATCATCAACAATCGGTTCGATCACGACTGCCTCATCAGCAACTGATTTTACTGGTTCTGCCGACTGAATTTCAACCGTTCCATCCACTGGAATTAATAACTCTTGTCCAATTAAAATAGTATCTGAGCTCAGGCCATTAGTTGCCTTGATTGCAGCGACTGTGACATCATATTGATTCGCAATCTTCGACAAAGAATCTCCTGAAACCACACGATAGACCTGGCCAGTCCCTTCAAAATCTGTCGGCTGATAAACAGCTGCGGACTCTTTGGTGATACTCATCACAGAATCACCAACCTTCGGCACCTCTAATTCCATTCCTATTCTTAAGATCGAATCTTTTGAAATTTTATTCAGCTTACACAATTCATTAATCGTTGTATCAAATCGTCTAGCTAATTCCCATAAGGTATCTCCATTTTGAACCACATAAACATCTAAGGACTCATCATATACAGATACTGTCAGTCCATCCTCTTCTGGCTCAAATCCATCAATGTCATTAAAAGCACTTAGGTCTTCCCCACTCAATCCTTCATTGCTTCCACTGGCTTCATAAATTGAGCCTAAGTCACTATCAATTGCCGATAGTTCCTCTGAGTCTATCGCACTCTTTTGATAATCAGATTGTGATGGGGGCTGTACGTCCGTTGTCCGACACCCAGGCTGGATAAATAAAACTAGGATAACCCCTACGTGTAGCGCCAATATAAAACCAAAAACTTTCGTAATATTCATAATAACATTAATTTTTTTAACTTATAAACATCCTGACCCCTTCAGTAAACTAAAAATAGTCTTTTGGAAAAATTTTCCTCGATCTGAGTAAGAATTGAATTGATCAAAACTGGCAAAACCAGGGCTGAATAAAATACTGACCTCGTTTTGCCCATTAGATAAGCGTAAACCTGCCTGAATAGCCTCATCTAGTTGAGGATAATAACTAGATTCTTTCCCAATCTTTAAAAATGCTTCATTTAACGCTTCGCCAATCGCACCGTATACAACGACCCAGTCAACCAATGGAGCAAGACTCTCAGCAAAATTAGCTATATTTGTATTTTTAGACACACCACCACCGATCCAAATTACTGGGCCCTCAACGGCTTTCAAAGCCCCGATAACAGAATGTAAATTTGTCGACTTAGAATCTTCCCACACTTTCAAACCGCCTTGATCAAAAATTTTGCTCATGCGATGCGCATCTAATTCAAAATCATTTGCGACCGTTACACAATCCACCCCATTTAAGCCCAATTCTTCCATAAATCCACAAGCTAAATGATAATTAAACAAATGCGGATAGCACTGAAATACCGATGTCTCTTTAAGTGTTTTCGGTAAATCCTTATCCACTTTAACTATTTTTGCCCCGCAGGATTTCCAAAAATTTGCGTCTTTAAATTCTAACAAGTCCTCACTGACACATACAGTAGCCGATTTTTTCAAACAAGAAAACAAGGCCCATTTAGAGTCAAAATACTCCTCCATAGTATCATAGCGATCCATGTGGTCTTCGGCAAAATTTGTCCAAATAAGACCATCCAAGCTCAGTCCTTGAGTGATTTCCGCTTGAAAAGAACTGATTTCACATACCGCAATTGCATCTTTATGATTGGCAGAAGAATTCACCAATTCACTCAAAGGAACGCCTATGTTTCCAGCCACATATGCTTCTGTACCCGATGCCCTTAGCAGCCTCTCGAGCAAGCGAGTCACCGTTGTTTTCCCATTCGTTCCTGTAACGCCAAAAATCTTCCCCTGCCATCGCTCTGCAGCATATCCAAGCTCACCATATAGAGAATCCTTTTTAGCAAGCAGCACTCTCCACGGATGCTTTTTTGAAAAACCAGGACTGAAAATAAAATCATCGAAACAACTGATATCCGATTCTGAAAAATCATTCTTCTTTCCGACTGTTTCATCAAAAACCGTTACGGAGTGACCTTCTGATTTCGCTAAATTGGCCACAGATTGTCCACTCAATCCGGCACCAAAAACAGCAATACACTTATTCATCTTAACGAAGCTTCAAGGTGGCAAGGCCAGCAATTGCAAATAGCAAAGAAAGTATCCAAAAACGAATCACTACCTTATTTTCAAACCAACCACCTAATTGAAAATGATGATGGATCGGGGACATTCTAAAAATCCTACGACCAAATACTTTGAAAGAAAATACTTGAAGAATTACAGACAAAGCTTCTGCAACAAAAATACCACCCACTAAAATTAAGGTAAATGGTTGGTGAATCATAAAAGCAATCACTCCGATCATTCCACCAATTCCCAATGAGCCTGTGTCCCCCATAAATACCTCAGCAGGATAACAGTTAAACCAAAGAAAAGCCAAACTCGCACCGAGCAATGCACTGCAAACAACTGCAAGCTCTCCTGCATTCGGTATATAACTGATAAACAAATAATCCGATATTATCGAATTTCCAGAAGCATAAGCGAAAATTAAATAAGCTAAAGTAACCGTTACCGTACATCCAATAGCCAGCCCATCAATTCCATCGGTTAAATTAATCGCATTACTAGAGCCGGCTAAAACCACAAAAAAGAATGGGAAAAAGACAAGCAAAGGGAGTTGTTCAACCACAATAAACTTATAAAATGGTACCCATAGCTCACGGATTTGTTCACTCGACTCAGGAACAGATAACAAAACCAAAGAAGCCACGACCGCAATCACAGCCTGACTGAGTAGCTTCTTAACACTGGATAAACCTTTGCTGTTTTGTTTAAAAACTTTTAAATAGTCATCTAAAAACCCAACCAAAGTCAGCGCTAAATAAACGAATAAACTCGTATAGACATACACATTAGGCTTTGCCCATAAAAAGACACTCAATGTCACTGCGATGCATATAATCAAGCCCCCCATAGTTGGAGTTTCTGACTTTCCTTTGGTTAAATCAGCAAGCACTCCTACTTCATCATGTGTACGAAGCATTTGCTTCATTTTTAAGTCTTTTAGTTTCGCAATTATCCAGGGTCCTACAAAAAATCCAATCATCATTGAAGTCAGTCCGCAGAAAGCGATTCGCAATGAAAGATAACGAAACAATCGTAAGGGGCCAAAGAAAGATTCAAAATCTGCGAGATAACTGAGCATGATACAATTTAGTGAAACATAGGGATTAAGGCCTCCAATTGACAAGAGCGGCTACCCTTTAAGAAAATTGCCCCCTCGTATTGGCTGAAGTCTATCTTACATAATTCAATAGCCAAAAAAGACTCAAGCATCGAATCATCCCAGCCCGCAGATTTTGCCCCTTTTTTATAGGCCTCGGTTAATTCACTGTCTCCAATCAGAATCAGTCTATCCCCTTTTCTGGGCTTTAACGTCTTCGTAATCAACTCATGAAAAGAGCCGGCATTTTCACCTAACTCGTTCATGATTCCTAAAACATATAAACGTTGCTCACAATCCTTAGAGGCCATCTCAAAGGCCCTTAAAGAATCAAGCATGGATGTGGGATTCGCATTGTAGCTATCTTGATAAATAAATCCTTTTTCCATTGTGCTTAAAGGAATGATTGTTCCTCGACCACGCACTGGCTTCCAAGATTCAATCCCTTCAATAATTTGACCACTATCCACATTCATTTCTAGAGCGGTCACCACAGCTAATACAGAATTTTGGATAATGCCCTCACTTAAACTCTCTAAGCGATACTGATATTTTTGATCACCGCGAAAAAGCGTGACGTTTGCTGAATGATCATCGAGCTCTGCCCATTCATAACCATAAACATTTTTATAAGGACTATTCCTTTCTGGCGATCCTTTGACAATGGCCACAGCATCGTGACGATAATTATCAAAAGCCGATCGAATTAAAACTGCCTTTGGTGCCACCACCAAAGCACCCTGCTCAGCTGATTCGAGTAATTTAGCCTTTTCTTCAGCGATCAAATCCACTGTCCCGAAGCCCTCTAAATGTGCCTCACCCACATTAGTGAAAAGACAGACATTCGGACGAATGATCGAGCTCAATACCGACATCTCTCCTCGCTCACTGATTCCTGCCTCAACCACAGAATAAGCATATTCCTCACTCGCTAATTCGGCTAAAGTCAAAGATACACCCAAGCAATTGTTCCAATTCCCCTTAGTCGCATGAGTTTGCTCACTACCTAAAACTTTTTTCAACATAGCCTTAGTACTGGTTTTACCACAGCTTCCTGTAATGCCAACCACTGGATTGGCGAAACCATCTCTTATAGACCGGGCAATATCAGCCAAAGCCTGCAAACTATCCTCAACTATCAATTGGGGAATCCCTACGGCCAAGCTTTTTTCAACCATACAAGCTGAAGCTCCTCGCTCCGCTGCCTGCTCAACAAAATCATGCCCATCTCGAACCCCATAACTCAGAGCAATAAACAACGATTTAGGTTCAATGATTCGTGTATCAAAAAATAAACCTTCTATTGTTGATGGGACAGCGTCTTTCCAATAACCACCTGTCCACTTTGCTAAATCTTCTCCTTTAAATACCATAAATTATTCACACCTATTATTGATCGAAACCAAAACGCTTTTCAATTAACTCTTTAGCTATCTTTCGATCATTGAAAGGAATCATAGTCCCCTCTACTTCTTGATACATTTCATGGCCTTTCCCAGCGATAAGAATACAATCTTTAGGCTTCGCCAGTTCAAATGCATAGGCAATCGCATTACGACGATCTTTTACGAAAATCACTCGCTTCGCTTCAGCCTCACTCTCGATCCCCGCTTTCATATCCTCAAAAATCGCATCGACTGATTCCGAACGTGGGTTATCCGACGTGGCTATAACAATATCAGAGGTTTCTAAGGCGGCACGCATCATTAATGGTCGCTTCCCTTTATCTCGATTACCACCACAGCCAAAAACAATGATCTTTTGACCATCTGTAAATTCCTGAATCACTTCCCCACTATGCTTAATTGCATCACCCGTATGAGCATAATCCACTAATACATTAAAATCCTGACCTGCAATCACACGCTCCATTCGTCCTGGCACTCCAGAAAAGGATTTTAATTGCTTCAACAAATGTTCCATAGAACGTCCCTGAGTATAACCAATCGCTAAAGCAGCTAAGACATTCGAAACATTATGCCGACCCAGTAAATGATAACTCACTTTTATAGCACCATCTGGATAAGACAGCTCAAAAGAAGTTCCCTCAGAAGTTAAACAAATTGATTTTGCTTTGAAATCAGCGGCCGCATTGCCATCCGCACTAAAGGTCAAAAATGTTAGCTCACTTGAATCAGCTTCTAATATCTTTTTACCATAATCACAATCGAGATTCACAATCGCTGTTTTAGCCTTAGTCCCTAAGACACCCGTAAACAATCGTTTCTTCACTTCAAAATAAGCATCCAGCGACTCGTGGTAATCAATATGATCTCTGGAAAGATTTAGGAATACGACCGTGTCCATTTGAATAAAATGCACTCGCTTTTGATCAATTCCATGCGAACTCACTTCAATTAAAGTGTCCGTACAATTGGACGCTTTCATTTCGGAAAATAATTCAAAACAATCCACTGATTCAGGGGTTGTTCTATGAGCAGGTAATGTTCGATTTCCGATGTCATAACGAATCGTTCCAACCAGTCCCACCGACTGACTTCCTCCTAATAAATGCTGACTCAACATCGTCACTGTAGTTTTTCCATTTGTTCCAGTAACTCCGATTATATTCAATGCTTCGTCCGGAGAGGCATAAAATAGCTTTGAAATTTTCGCTAAAGCCAAGCGCACATCTTTCACCTGAACAAAATTAATCGGAAAATGTTTCCCAAGGGGTTCTTCTGAAATTACGGCAACCACACCCCGAGCCATGGCCTCTTCAATATAGGTATTACCATCCTGCCGTGAACCA
Source organism: Puniceicoccaceae bacterium (assembly GCA_011522825.1). GTDB lineage: Bacteria > Verrucomicrobiota > Verrucomicrobiia > Opitutales > Coraliomargaritaceae. The sequence goes on along the minus strand of WTIG01000044.1, from coordinate 17,603 downwards.
CTGATTGCGAAAAATAATCCACCAGGAACCGCCCTGCGACTGTCTGTAATGATTGCACTGAAATCAACTGCACCACTCAATTGTTGGTCCACTACCTCGACCTCACTCAACACATTATTTAATATCATACCTAAACCAAAAATCTTTTAAAAAATCAGTGTCCCACTGCCCGATTCGCAAACCATTCTTTAGAATATTCAGATGAACGAATCCCTAAATAACGAATACATTCCTCTGCGATTTCCTTGAAAACAGGAGCTGCTACCACTCCACCATAACCCGAGCCCCCTTTAACTTTAGGTGCATCCACAACGACTGTGATAACCACCTCAGGATCTTCTACGGGAAGAAATCCAGAAAAAGAAGCGACATGAGACTCACTTGTATACTGTCCATTGATTATTTTTTGAGTCGTCCCTGTTTTACCACCCACTGAATAACCCTTTATTATTGCACGCTTTGCAGTCCCATTCGCCACAACTTCATTTAATAAATCAGCCATCTGTTGAGATACAGATTCACTGATCACTCTACGTTTTGTAACTGCAGGATACTCAAGCAGTAAAACATCATCAGCATTTGTAATACGGTCAATGATCCTAGGCTTCATTAAAAGACCCTTATTAGCAATCACACTCATTGCATAATGAATTTGCATTGGAGTCCCATCAACGGCATGCCCCATCGGCATTGTTGATATAGTCAATCCATCCCAACGATCAATCGGATGCAATGTTCCAGAAATTTCTCCCCTGAGTCCTAAATCTGTTCGTTCACCAAAGCCAAAAGACTTAGCATAAGCATGTAATCGCTCTTCCCCCAAAATCATTCCCAGATGAGCCGCCCCTCGATTACTCGATTTTATTACAATATCGGCCATACTCAAACGATCATAAAAACGATGGTCACTCGGTAAACGAACCTTCCGATTTTTATAGAGTACGACTGCCTTGCCCGTATCAAAAACGTCCTTTGGGTTCACTTCAGATTCATTCAAAACACCTGAAGCAGGTACAATTTTGAAGGTTGAGCCAGGTTCAAAGATATCTGTAATCGCACGGTTTCTTTGATTCGCTATCGGATATAATTGGGTATTGAAAAATTCATTCAGATCAAAAGTAGGATAATTAGCTAAAGCTAAAATAGACCCATCATTCGGACGACTCACAATCACACTAACACCCTCTGGATTATACCGCTCAACCACTGCATCAATCGCTTCCTCGACTGCACTTTGTATGCGTTGATCCAAGGTTAAATAAACATTACTTCCATTCACTTCTGAAATCTCACGAGATCGCTTATGAGCGAGTTCTCTTCGTCTACCGTCCCTTTCTGTTTCCACCCAGCCATCCTGACCTCGTAAATAATAATCACACATTTCCTCAATCCCAGATACCGCAACCGATTCATGATTTACGAAGCCGATGACATGAGACGCTAATTCATTTCCCGGATAAAACCGTTGATTCTTTCGGTTTCCGTAGACCCCAGTGATACCTAAATTCATCACCGCTTCATAGGTCTTTAAATCCACATTTTTTGCTAAAGAAGCCCAACGAATCAAGCGGCCACTATTTGCACGGACCTTCTTTTCCATAACCGCCTCCAGGTCCGAATATGGCACCTCTAAGACAAAGGCTAAGTGCCTCCATTTGTTACGATCTTCCTCCTTTAAAAAATTAGGGTCCACACCGACTGTGTAAGTACTATGTGTCGCCGCTAAAATATTCCCATGGACATCAAAAATATCCCCTCTTTGTGAAGCCAAAACACGTACTGACTTTCGCACATTTTCAGCAAAGCTTTTTAAACGTTCACTATCGACAACATGCAAATAAAACAAACGCCCACAAAGCACCAAAAAAGCAAAAAGAATGAAAAGAACAATCACCCTTAGCCGATTCAACGATACAAATGCCTGACTCATAATTTAATGAAACAAATTGTGCATTTTATATACTTGGCGATTTTTTAATTTTAAAAGCCCCTTCAATGTGGTTCTTGAAGGCTGAAGTAAGGATTCATCCTTAAAGCAACTACGCAAGCCATTCACTTTCCCCCGAATACTCAACCCTTTCCAAACCGTACTGAATGTTTGAAAACACGCTTGTCGTACTTTGGTAATGCTATCCATCGGATTTAATTTCTAAAAACTTCGCTCTGGCTATTTTCAGCATTCACATAAACACTGCCTGCTCCTGAAGCCGTTGATTCTACCCAAACAATCTGCTTATCCATGATAGGTACTAAACGGTTTGAAACCTTGCTCTGCAAAAAGATCGGTTGATGTGCTTTGGCAATTCGCTCATCCAAATGATTTAGTTTTCTCAAAATCTCTCGATGCCGTTCCTCTAGAAGTACGGTTTGTTTAGCCACTTTGGAAACTTCATGTTGTATCCAAAGCAAAGAAAAAGACCCGCCTCCAATAACGGTTAAAAGACAAATAACCATCACACTGAAACTGAAAAGCATAGCACCTTTATTTGAACCACCCATCATGCCACCTCCTCAACTAACTTTTTAATGCCACGCATTCGAGCACTACGACTTCGCGCATTTGCACGAATCTCTTCTTCATCCGCCTTCACCGCTTTTGTCGCAATCATCGATCCTAATACTTGGCGCTCTTCCTGAAGCCGGTCATCCTTTCTATGCTCTGGGCGACCAGATAATTTTCGAAAAAAACGTTTTACGATACGATCCTCGAGCGAATGGAAGCTAATTGCCGCCATAATACCATTAACCTTCAATCGGTGAAACCCCTCTTCCAAACCTGCCTCAATCGACTTTAATTCATCATTGATAGCAATACGCACCCCTTGAAAGGTTCGTGTCGCTGGATGTATACGCTCTTTAAATCCAGCTCTCCTTGGAATAGCTGATTCAACTAATTCAGCAAACGATTGAGTGCGCTCCAAAATGCCTTTTCCTCGTGCGTCCAGTATTGCAGCAACCACCTTTCTCCAAGAGCGCTCTTCACCATAATCTCTTACCGCACGAATCAAATCAGCTTCACTGGCTGTTTCCAGAAACTCGCTCGCAGTGATACCCTCCCGATTATTCATTCGCATATCCAAAGGTGCATCAAAGCGAAAACTGAATCCTCGCTCACCCTCATCGAGCTGAAAAGAAGACAATCCAAAATCAAATAAAATCCCATCAAAGCGACGCTCTTCTAATTGACCGATATCAGCAAAATTCATCGAATAAAAACGAAAGCGATCACCATAGACTTTTTTCAAGGCCAGTGCCCGCTCTTCTGCCTCAGGATCTTGATCTATAGCCACTACACAAACCTCAGGAGAACTATCCAACATCGCCCGTGTATGCCCACCGCCACCAAAGGTCCCATCAAGAAAAAGTCCTCCCGCTTCGGGCTTCAAGTACTCCATAGTGGCCTCAAGCAATACAGGCACATGTTGACTGGCACCCTGCGCGCTTAAAGTATCATCCATTGAGAGTAACATTGTAGATTTTAGTTTTTTGAGAGTCGAATAGGGTTGAACTTAAATTATAAATAAAAACTGCCTCCAGTAGTGTTTTGCTTTTTCCTTAAGGCATTTCCGATGGCATCGGATAATTCTAAAGGACTTTGTGATGGAGAAATAATTCGCCAGGGAATTCTCTGACTACGCTCGGAAAAAAAGATATAACCCGATTTTAAAAAATTTTCTCGTGCAATATGTTTTATGACCGATTTCATTTTAAATATACGCTATAATCCAAATCGTTGAAAAACTGCAGCCTTCGTACCCTCATCCACGGTGTACGAAGACTGAAATTTTTCGTATCCTTCATCACTAAATAAACTAAACGTTGAAAGTTTTCCGACCAACACCACATCCTTTTGGATTTTTGCGTGGGCTATTAATCGCTCATTTAAATTAATTCGCCCCTGCCTATCACAGTTGAGACTATGAGCCATTGACATCAATTCTGTGATCGCCTTTTGCCCCTCAATATCACCAATACTGACTTGCGAAATCCTCGCTTCTAATTGAGCAACCATCTTCGGAGGATAGACGGTGATATTACCATCGGGAGTTGGAAGCGCTAAACAATGCGCATCATTTCCGTTTCCACTACCCCCATTTTTGGGCCTCCAACCTGCTGGAATCGTCAAGCGGCCCTTTTCATCGATGCTTCGATGAAATTCCCCGACAAATAAAGTAGATTCTTGCTTTTCCATAGTTATATGACCCAATACTCACCATTTCTCCCCACAATGCCCCACTTTGTCAAGCCATTTTCCATTTTTTACTCAATTTTTACCTTTAAATTAAGGCAAGTAAAACACACCCAATTCCACATAACTATTTAATCAGCAAAGAGAACAGGGTCTTAAGGAGACACTCAGACAATAAAGGCTTTACATATCAATATATCTCTATTCATTGATACGTTATGGAATCTCAAACCATCATTCAATACATAGCATCCGGAAAAAAGACCTTCTCGCTTGAATTTTTTCCGCCCAAATCAGAAAAAGCCATTCAGCAGCTCCAAGCAAGCTCAAGCGAATTATCCAAGCTCGATCCCGATTTTGTCTCAATCACCTATGGTGCAGGTGGAAGCACTCGCAAAAGCACCTTCACCTACGCTGAACAATTGAAGGCAGACCACGGCTATAAAGTCATGCCCCATTTAACCTGTGTCGGACACTCCAAAAATGAATTGTCTGAAATCATCCAACAATATCAAGATGCCGGCTTCAAAACTCTCATGGCACTCAGGGGGGACCCGCAAGGCGATAGCCAAACCTTCACCCCCCATCCCGATGGCTTCCAATATGCCAATGAACTCGTAGCCTTTATAAAATCCACATTTCCCAACTTTGAAATCGGTGTAGGCGGCTACCCAGAAAAACACCCAGAGGCCCCCTCTCAAGAAAGCGATATTCGCAACCTAAAGAAAAAATGTGACGCTGGCGCTGACTTCATCACCACACAACTATTCTACAACAACGAGCATTACTTTCGATTTGTCGACCATTGCCGATCCGCAAATATCGATTGCCCGATTATTCCTGGCTTGATGATACCGACAAATCTCGAACGCGTAGAACGCTTTTGTAATTTCTGCCAAGCCGAACTACCCGATTCACTCAAATCCGCCCTTGCCTCAGCACAGGGCGATGCTCAAGCCCTCCAAGCAATTGGAGTTGATTGGACCTTTCAGCAAGTGAAAGACTTACTCGAGCAAGGAGCACCAGGCATCCACCTCTACATCATGAATCAGTCCAAATTCATGCTCGCACTGTCTGAAAAGCTCAAAGAAGCCGATATTAACTTTCACAGTTAAACGTAAAAACCAAAAAACAAGCGTAAGCTAGTACACGTATTTGTTGGGCTTTGCGAAGTGGCGGAGACGGAGGGATTCGAACCCTCGGAACCCTTTTGAGGTTCGCTTCTTTAGCAAAGAAGTACTTTCGGCCACTCAGTCACGTCTCCGAAGCTTGAAAAGAGGATACAATACGAGCTTGCTTTAAAGATCAATCGAAAATTACGCGGAAAAATCACTTTTCGCTGAGCGGGGAATTGATGGCTTATGAGTGGTGGTATTTACTGCCATTCAAAATTGAAATGCCTCGGTAAATTTGTTCACACAATAACATCTGGGCGAGCTCATGGGTAAAAGTCATGGGCGATAATGAGAGCAAGGTATGGGCTTTGGCTTTGACCGCTGGATCAAGTCCAAAGGCTCCACCGATTACAAAAATGGCTTGGCGTCCTTGCAGAGCTTGAAGTTCTTGAGCAAAGATTTCTGAACTGAGGGTCTGCCCTTCTTCGGCTAAGATAAAAATTTTCGCCTGCGTTTGCTTGTTTAAATAATCTAGTATGCGTTGCCCTTCACTCTCGATAGTGCCGTCCGCAAATTCAACGGTCTCAAAACGACCATACCGCTTGAGCCGCTTTTGATAGTCATCGGCAAGCGTTTTAATGGAAGCGTTTTTTAATTTGCCTACCGTGAGTAGTGTTAGGTGAAACATGCGAATGCTTTAAGGCTTAAATGCTTTAAGGTTTTTTGTTAAAGCTCTGTGCGTAATTAGCGACCGACTTAAATAAGGCATCAGCAAATGATGCGATACTGACAAGGGTTCTTTGGATTTCTAAATCACTGAAGACAATGGCTTCTCCATCTCGAAATATTTTTCGATCATTGACGATTCGACCCATGGCCTGGCCAGCTTCGTTTTTTGCTTTCTCTAATTCGAGTCGCTTAAGGTCGATTTCAAGTACGGGGTTAACCCCTTCTGGGAACATTTCTGCTTTTAAGATACCGTTGTTTTCAATGAGTGCTTTTAGAGCGATGACTAAATTAAGAATGCTTGTTTGGGATTCTAAGCGAACTCCATAATCTTGATTCAATAAATCGAACTTTGCATCGATGGGTGCATTTAAAAAGTGGTGATGTCGCTGCTCAGCGATTTTTTGAATGCCTGCATCAAATTTATTCGAGCCTTTGGATTCTTTAAGTAGTGAGAAAAAGAAATGACTGTTGTTCATTGCGGTGACGGCGAGACCTAAGCAGTCGTTAATCACCTGACGCACTAACAAGTCCCGAGCATAGGCCTGCATTTGCTCAAAGTTCTGATGACGCTTGCCTGATGGCATGATTTGCGGTGCAGCCGAACGCTTTTTGTAATCTTTTTCTTGGACTGATTCTCTAGAGGCTAAATTAAAGGCTAGCATGTCGGCATGGCGTTGCAGTCCATCCATAAATTCTTGTGCCATCGCACGTAAATTCAGTTCTTTTGACTGACCGCCTTTGCCAAATCCTTTGTTCATTTCTTTTCTTAATCCTCTCAGTTGCCTCTATTTAATCCATCTGCATGGCTTAAAATATATAGACTGTTCTACAAAACAAATTATGCTGACTTTATCAAGAGACAACTTTTCTCTTAGACATTTCTCTTAGACATTTCTCTTAGGTATTTGTCTTGGCGATTCTTAAAGGTCTTGGATAATTTTTTAGCATCTTTTACGGGAAATGCTCTTGCAGGCTAACTGAAGTATTTATATCAAATCAGCTAGCACATAAAATCATGAAATTCTCTTTCACCCTCATCATTCCATTGCTTATCAGTCTTTTTTTAAGCATGGCTTGTACTCCGGCGCAAACGAATGTTGAACGAGGAATTTCCGAGCAGGTGCTTTATATTGGAATCGGTGCAGAACCTGAAGGGCTTGATCCCCATTTGGTCTCTGGTGTGACCGAACATTATGTCCTCCTCTCACTCTTTGAAGGCTTGACGACTGTTGACCCAAAGACACTTGAAATCCTTCCAGGCGTGGCTGAATCTTGGACCCTTTCTGAAGAGGGTTTAACCTACACTTTTCACTTGGATTCAGAGGCACATTGGTCCAATGGTGATCCTGTAACGGCTCATGATTTCGCCTTTTCTTATCAACGCATTCTTTCGCCAAAGCTGGGCGCACCCTATGCCTATATGCTTTATCCGATCAAGGGTGCAGAGGCCTTTCATAAAGGACAGACGGATTCTTTTTCTACCGTTGGAGTCAAAGCCATTGATGCACAGACTTTGGAAATAGAATTACACTCGGTGACTCCTTATTTTCTTTCTTTGCCGACCCATTTCACTTGGTGGCCGGTTCATCCTCCGACTATCCTTAAGCATGGTTCGATGGTGGATCGTATCTCCAAGTGGACACAACCAAAACATTTCGTTGGTAATGGTCCATTCGCATTAAAATCATGGCGTTTAAATAATGGTATTCGTGTCGTGAGAAATTCTCATTATCGAGAAGCTGACAGTGTGAAACTGAATGGCATAGAATTTTTGCCGATTAATTTAGAAACGGAAGAACGTGCTTTCCGTGCAGGACAAGTACACATCACATCGGGTGTGCCGACAGCTCGCATTGATTGGTATCGAGCCAATCGCCCTGAAAACATCCGCTTCGATCCTTATCTAGGCGTTTATTATTATTTGGTGAATACAGAAAAAGCACCGCTCTCAGACAAGCGTGTGCGTCAAGCTTTAGCCTATGCGATCAACCGTGAAAGCTTAGTCAACTATGTCTTAAAGGGAGGACAAAAGCCGGCCTATCATTTCACGCCTCCGAATACAGGAGGCTTTACCGCCGAGCAAAGTTTCACTTACGATCCCGATAAAGCACGCACATTGCTCACCGAAGCAGGGTTTCCAAATGGCGAAAATTTTCCTGAGATTGAATTACTCTATAATACTTCTGAGTCCCATAAAATTGTTGCCGAAGCCATACAACAAATGTGGAAGCAAGAACTGGGAATCACCATTCGCTTACACAATCAAGAATGGAAGGTCTATTTAGACTCCCGACAAAAAGGCGAGTTTGATATCGCACGAGCAGCGTGGATCGGGGATTACCTAGACCCTTATACTTTCCTCGGACTCGGTATATCCGACTCAGGCAATAATCATAGTGGATGGAAGGACCTTGAATTTGATCAATTGCTTTACGAAACCACGCAAACCTTGGAGAGCGGTCAACGCTTCGAGCTGTTTCAAAAAGCCGAAGATCGCTTAATTGAAGCGATGCCTTTTATCCCTATTTATTTCTATGTCCGAAGTCTCCTCATTGATCGCTCTGTGGACGGATGGCACTCAAACATTCTCGACTATCACCCGTATCAATTTATTTCCCTATCCGCTAAGGATTAATTTTTCAACGTGTTACAATTAAGCATCAGACGACTCGCACAAGCTATTCCAACACTTTGGATTATAGCAACACTGACGTTTATTCTCATGCAACTGACTCCTGGGGGGCCCTTCGATCAAGAGAAACCCGTGACTCCTGAAATCAAGAAGTTGATCGAAGCTCACTATGGCATGGATAAGCCGATCCATGAACAGTACATACAATTTATTGTAAAACGCCTTCAGGGTGACTTTGGACCGTCCTATAAATATGCTGGCTGGGATGTAGATGAAATCATTGCCCAAGCTTTTCCGGTTTCGTTAGAGCTTGGTTTGTATGCTTTGATCATTGCTATTTTAATCGGGGTACCTCTTGGAATTTTATCCGCACTCTTTCACAAAAAGCCGATGGAAATTGTCTTTATGAGCCTAGCTCTGATTGGAATTTGTTTGCCCGCATTTGTTTTGGGTCCGCTTTTACTTTTGGTTTTTTCGACTGAGTTAGGTTGGTTCAATCCCTTTGGTTGGAATTCATTCAGTGACCGTATCTTACCTGCTTTTACTTTAGGTTTATTTTATGCCTCCTTTATCGCTCGATTGACTCGTAGTGGCACCTTAGATGTTTTGAAGCATCCCTATATTCAAACGGCCAGAGCCAAAGGACTGTCCAAAATTCGGATACTCTTTGTTCATACTTTGCGATCAGCACTGAGCCCAGTTGTGTCCTATCTAGGGCCTGCGGTGGCAGGTATGATTTCAGGATCGTTTGTCGTTGAAACCTTATTTTTCATTCCTGGCTTAGGAAGCTTCTTCGTCAATTCAGCTTTCAATAGAGACGATACCATGGTCATGGGAACCGTTCTCTTTTATGCCGCTTTAATTATTTTATTTAACCTCATCGTTGACTTAATCCAAATCTGGATGAACCCAAAATTAAATCGTGATTAATTCAAAAAAAGAGAAACTTGAGCTTTCAAAAAGAGCCGGCAGCGTACCAACAAATCTTTGGCAAACGCTGTGCAAGTCGAATAATGCACGAATTGGATTTACCCTCTTTTTAACCCTTTCAGCTTTATGTTTCATCGGGCCTTTTTTTATACCGCACTCCTACGAAACAACCCAACTCTCTATCGGAGCCAGTGCCCCTTCGGTCGTACATCTCTTTGGTACAGATGTTCTTGGACGTGATTTACTCATACGCACTTTAGTCGGGGGACAAATATCAATCTTTGTCGGATTTTTGGCTACGGCTGTCGCCTTAATTATTGGAACGACTTACGGAATGATTGCAGGTTATGTCGGTAAAAAAACCGATGCACTGATGATGCGATTTGTCGATACCTTGTATGCTCTGCCCTTCACGATTATGGTCATCTTGCTAACGGTATTATTTGGCCGAAGTCTGGTTTTAATTTTCCTCGCAATCGGTGCAGTGGAATGGTTGACCTTAGCGAGAATCGTTCGAGGGGAAACACGAAATATAAAAACCCAAGCTTTTGTCCAAGCGGCACAACTGAATGGCCTGCCCCACCACCAAATTATTACTAAACACATTCTTCGTAATTTGATCAGCCCTGTAATCGTCTTTGCTACTTTGACCATTCCCTCAGTAATTCTATTAGAATCGGTGATCAGCTTCTTAGGCTTAGGTGTTCAAGCACCTCTAGCATCATGGGGAAGCTTGATCAATGAAGGGGCGCAAAAATTTGATGTTTATCCATGGCTTCTGATCTTCCCATCGATCTTTTTCTCTCTGACGATTTTATCACTCAATTTTATTGGTGATGCTTTTAGGGATGCCTTTGACCCTGTTTTATAAAAAGGCCCTTAGGCTTCAGCATGATTAATCATCGAGTGCGTCACCGATAGTCGTTAAACGCTCTCTGCGATCTCCCAACTTTGGAATACAAGCAATCAAGGCTTTTGTGTAGGGATGCTGAGGATTCGACAAAATTGTTTCAACGCTTCCTGATTCCACAATATTGCCTCGGTACATCACTAAAACACGATCGGCAAAACCTTTAACGATTCCAAAATTATGAGTGATCAATAAAATACTCATGCCTAACTGACTTCGAAGCTTCCTGAGCAAATCTAAAATCTGAGCCTGTATGGTAACGTCTAGAGCCGTAGTCGGTTCGTCAGCCACCAATAGTTTCGGCTCGCACGCCAATGCCATGGCAATGACGACCCGTTGTTGCATTCCCCCACTTAACTCATGGGGATAAGAACGGTAACGAAGTTTTGCCTCCCGAATCCCTACGAGTTCTAAAAGCTCAATCACCCGTCCTTCGACATCGCTAATATCCGGTCTATGCAATCGCACGGCTTCTGCTATTTGAAAGCCAATCGTAAAAACAGGATTTAAAGACGCAGAAGGCTCTTGGAAAATATAAGCAATTCCACCACCACGAATTTTTCGCAAGGCAGAATCCTCTAATGATAAAACATCCTTACCATCAAAAATAATTGAACCGGAAACCGAACAATTCGCATCGGTTGGAAGTAGCCGAGTCAAAGCCAAGCAACTGACACTTTTTCCACTTCCGCTTTCTCCAAGAATAGCAACGGTTTCACCACCGGCTTCGATGTCGAAATCGATCCCATGGACCACTTCATTTATTGAGTCACCCGAACCAAATCCTATTTTCAATTGCTCAACTGTTAATAATTTCGACATAAATAATACATACTTGTTTCGCTTAAATAATCAAAGCTTCATCTTTGGATCAACAATATCTCGCAACACGTCTCCTAAAACATTGTAAGCCACGACCGTCACAAAAATAGCCACTCCTGGCAAAAGCATCCACCAAAAGTTCATGAAAAAGACGATCATATTACCTTGAGATTGTTTGAGCATCAATCCCCACGAAGCGGACGGCTCAGAGATTCCTAATCCTAAAAAAGATAAAGCGGCTTCAGCTAAAATATAACCTGGAATTGAAAGTGTTGCTGCGACTAATAAATAACTAGCGATATTGGGCAAAATGTGTCGTATTAAAATCAACCATACGGGAACGCCAAAACTTTCAGCCGCTTGAACAAAGGGCCTTTTTCGCAAGGATAAAGTCATACCCCGAATGATTCGAGCGGTACCCGCCCAACCAATTACGGACAATATAACGACAATGATTGTATACACTTGGACAGGCGAAAGCTCTGGTTGCATAAAGGCGGAACGCAATGCCAATAATAGATAAAGCCCCGGTATCGACATTAATAATTCAACCAGTCGCATTGCAGAGAAGTCAACCCAACCACCGTAGTAGCCAGCAATAGCCCCGACAATAAAACCTAAGACAAGCGTAATCGAAATCCCAATTAATCCAATCGATAAGGAAATTTGAGAACCATATAAGAGCCGACTAAAAATATCTCGCCCTGTCGAATCCGAGCCGAGCAAATAAAAACGATTGTTTGCATCCTCAGACTCTAATTGAACAAACTTATAAGACATGGGGATGAAACCAAAGAGCTGATAGGGTTCTGACTTGGAGAAAAATTCAAGCCGTGCCGTTTCGCCAGTCGCTTGATACTGGGCGACACCCACCTGGACTCTTTCCATCAAGTTGACTTCGAAATGCCCTTCTACGAATTGAATATTTGAAGGCGGATGGTATGGAAAACTGAGGTTTTGCTCAGAGACTGAATACGGGGCAAAAAAGGATGCAAAGCCCGAGAAAAAATATAATATGGCGAGAACAGAAAAAGCAATCGCTCCAGAGGTACGCTTAAAAATCGGAATCAATAAACGCTTCGCCATTACAAACAACAAATAAGCAACCATGGCGATACAAGCTAAAGCAATCAAAGCAACAATAAGGAGCCCGACCCACTTTAAACACTGTGCAATCACTAATAAACCTGAAGGAAAATAAGACTCTAGTAAAATTTCCCCACCGATCAGAGCGAAAAGGATTAAAAATAGCCATTGACTGTAATGGGTATTTTTCTTCTTGGAAGATGTCTCTTCCGATTCGACTCGAATGCGAGGGTCTACCCATCCTAATAATAAATCGGCCAGTAGATTACCCAAAGCTAACAAAGTTACGCCAACCAAGACTCCAGCCATTACCACGTATTGATCTTCTCGAATGAGTGCGTCATAAATCAACTGACCAAGACCTGGGTAGTTCATAACATTTTCAACCAGCAAGGCACCCGATAACAAACTGGCAAAAGCATAGCCTAATGATGTGATCAAGGGATTGATCGCATTTCGAAACACATGAACAAACATGATGATACCCTCTCGAAGACCTTTGGCTCGAGCCGTGGTCACAAACTCCGCCCGCATGCTGTCGATAAAATTAGCACGCATAATTCGCATGGTTCCAGCAATACCTCCGATACCCAATACAATCGTGGGTAAAATCAAATGGTGTAAATAATCGACCATCTGTAAGCCCATAGGCAGAAATTCACTTTCGACCGACGATCGCCCACCCTCGGGAAATAAGCCCGTAACCGCAGCAAAATAAACCGCTAAAATGGCGAGAAAAAATTCGGGAATAGACAGGGCTGCATACGCTAAAAAAGCGGACACTCGATCAAAGATCGAATCTTTATACATGGCGGCTAAAATTCCCAATGGAATGGCAATCGTCCATGCGAAAAGAATCGAACTTAAGGAAAGAATAAATGTCGCGGGTACCCGTTGTTTTAATAAATCAAATACCTCAACTTTATAGGTCCACGATTCGCCGAAGTAAGGACTTCCAAAAAAGAGCCCTTTATCGGGTTCACCCACCCATGGCCCATATTTTATTGGAGAAACATTGGCCAACCAATGCCCATACTGAACAAACCAAGGCGTAGGATTTCCTGCGGCATCGACTAAGCCTAATTGATGCTCCATCTGCTCAATAAAATTTGGATCAATATCCTTTGCCGCTCGTGCCTGAGTTAAAAAATCACCAGGCGACAAATACATCAATAGCGAGACAAGCAAGCTCACTCCAAATAATAATGGAATTAAAATAAATAAACGCCTGAAAATAAATCGCCACATGGTTGGGTAATTGAATTAATTGATGTCCGTGATTAAGGCTGTTCCACTCCTTCCCATATTTCATCAATGTTCCAAAGAATAGTCCCCGTTTTGGGAACATAAACATTTCTCCATTTGTTTTTTATGCCTGCATAACTATAAGGCGAATAACCAAAGAGCAGTGGAAGTTCATCGGATAGAATCGCCTGCACCTCGTGCATATAAGCGATGCGTTGTTTGCGATCTAGAGTTTGTTCTTGGAGTTTGATTAAAGTATCGATTCTCGCTTCCCATTCTGTTGCCGGTGTCTTTTGATTGGGATACCACATGTGATATTTACCACTGCTTAAATAAAGTGCCTTACTCCCAGACGGATCATAGGCTGCACTCGAAGAACCCCAGCCAAGGATAGTCATATCATAATCAAAAGTGCCATCGGTACGTTTAAGAAGCGTAGCAAAGTCGGCTCGCTCTAAACGAACCTCAATCCCTAAATCTTTCATGTTTTCAACAAAAGTGATTCCAATTTGATCGTAACTGGCACTTTCAACCAGTAAGAGATTAAAAGAAACTTGATTGCCAAAAGCATCCAATAACTGCCCTTCACTATTCCATGTGAAACCAATCGCTTTAAAGAGTTCACGTGCTTTTTCTTGGGAATACTCATATTTATTTACCTTTGGATTATGCCACTCACCCTGTGCCGGTGGTATGATTGAGTGTAAGGGTTCGCCCTTTCCAAACAAAACCGCATCAATAATCCCTTTACGATTAAAGCCATGCAAAATGGCCTTCCGAAAACGCTTGTCGCTGAACCAAGCAAATTTATACGGTTCGACATAAGGCACTCCATCTTCCGAAGACTCAGGATTTTGATTAAACCAAAAAAAGTTTACGCTAGAAGAGGGCCCACGATTAGTGATGGAAAAATCATAAACATCTGCCGCCTTTTTCACCCATTCATAATCGTCTGCACCTACACCAGACGCATCACTCTTGCCCGTAGCAAAATGGGCAATTGCTGTATTAGCCTCAGACACAAACTTGATCACCAGATAATCCAAATAAGGTAAGCGTTGCCCTGCACGATCGGCACGCCAGTAATGGGGATTCGGCTCTAGCACCAATCGCTCTCCTGGCTTGTAGGAAAATATCTTAAATGGGCCGAGACCGACAATCGCTTCGGGAGATTCAATGGCCGTTTGTGTCGTCCATTCTTTCATAAAAGAACCCGAATCAAAAGCCTCACCCAAAATATGTTTGGGTAAAAGTGCCACCCCGATATCATATAAGAAAGGTGCGTAAGTGGTTGGTAAATCAAACCGTACCGTGTGTGCATCTATTAGCGTGTATTCAATCGGCACGCCATTAATATGAAACTGTTGATAATAACGAGATGGATAACGTGGCCGTTTTTCTCCCGTTTCTTCATCAATAACTTCGGATAAAATACAATCGAAGGTAAAAATCACATCTTCAGCAGTGAAGGGATGACCATCACTCCAGAGCAAACCCTTTCGCAAATTAAAGGTATAGGATAGCCCATCCTCAGTGACTGTCCAAGATTCGGCTAGTGCAGGCTCGAATAATTCAGTTTTGGGATTAAACTCAACTAAGTTACTCAAAAGGCGCGATAGCACCATGCTTGTGCTCAAGTTATTAGGAACAAGCGGATTAAACGTAGTTGGCTGAGTGGTCTCGTTTAAAATAAAAATGCCACCATAGTCCCCCGTTTCACAATCCGAGATGTCGACACCCTCAGGTAATGGGTGATGTGTTCTCTCGTATTGAATAACCCGTTCGCAACCTAGGTTCAGAAGACTCAACAGCACAACTGAAGAAAGTATTATGGAGTGTATATTGTGCGAAAAAGACAAAGACATACTTATGAATAGATACTTTTATTCCGTACATTATTTTGACAATGCTAAATTGAATATTGACAAATGCACAACTGTTCACCTATTCATATGTACACTATGAAAGAATTGACGACTCGACAGATAGAAATTTTGGATTTTATCACCAATTATGAATGGAGACATGGCTTTTGGCCGAGTATTCGTAATATCCAAATGGAATTTGACTATAAAAGTACAAATGCAGTGATGGGACACCTGCGTGCCCTCGAAAGAAAAGGAGCTATAGAGCGAATTCCTGGACAAGCCCGTACTTTTAGAATCAATCGCCCTGACAAACCTCAAGCCTCGTTTGAATCTGAAATTCCCGAGAATGCGAGTGAAGTAGTGGAAATTCCCGTCTATGGAGCGATTGCTGCTGGCTATCCCGACCGAGTTGAGTCTTCTGGTGCTATTGGTAGATTACAAGTTGATATCCAAAATGCAGGCTTTACCAACGCCAGTCGAAAACAGTCTTTTGCCCTAGAAGTGAGAGGTGACAGTATGATCGATGCTCAAATTTATGATGGAGACCGTGTGATCATAGAGCCAAGAGAAGCCAGAGATGGCGATATTGTAGCGGCATTAATTGACGGTGAAGTGACTTTGAAGCGATTGATTCAAAAAGCTGGAGAGCCACCCTATTTAAAAGCCGAGAACAAAAACTACCCTGACCTCCACCCTCTTAATAATTTAGAGATTCAAGGTGTGGCTAAGGCAGTGGTTCGAGCACTTTAAGTCTTGTACTTCTTTTAAATCCTGTAGGATTAGACTTATGAAGATTACTTTTGATCATACTCGTATTCGTGTTTCAAATTTGGAAGCCTCTATTGATTGGTACAAGAAAACATGTGGTTTTGAAGTTTTAAGACGAACGGATAAATCCCCCTCAGGCAATGAACTCGCCCATTTAAAAATCCCTGATTCCGATCACAAACTTGAACTCACCTACTCGCCCGATTTCAAAGTAGAATTTCCAGAAGATTTGGTGCATACCTGCATACGAGTTGATGACATTATAGCTTATTGTGATTATCTAGAATCTTTGGATTTAAGCATCGATTTATGGCCATCTAATTGGCGTGAAAAATTAATCGATGGTAAAAAAATGGCTTTCATCACCGATCCTGACGGATATGAAGTAGAAATACTTGAACACTGAGCGAGTACCGACTTAAATCCTATGCGACTACGGTGACTATTGCTGTGCAATGAATTCCGAGTCCGCGGCCGACATCGCTTAAGGCTTCACCACTGGTTGCAGTGATCCCGACATCGGTAAAAGCAATACCTAATAGCTCAGCAATTGAAGTTCGCATCGGCTCTACTAGAGGATCAATTTTTGGTTGTTGGCATTCTAATGCGATAGCCACATGTGAGATAGTCGCATCACCCAAATCAGAAAGGGCTAATTTCAGGTATTCACGACTATCGGTGATCCCTTTTTGGCAGAGCTCGTCCGCCTTGGCTCCAATAATCGTATTACCCGTAATACTACTTATTGCATCCGTAATCGCATGTAAAACAACATCGGCATCGCTATTGCCTTTTAAGGATAGCTCACTCTCAAACTCCATACCACCTAAAATCAGAGACTTTTCAACGGATGGGTCTTCGTTGAAGCGGTGACTATCAAGCCCTAAACCTGTTTTAATTTTTACCAAAACAAATATATGATTAAAAACTACAACTCAGGGAAAAAGCGTTTTTTCTCAATAAGCGCATTTTCTGGGCTGTCCGATGCGTGAACGACATTTCGCATTCTATCCGTACCGAGATCACCGCGGATCGTTCCTTTTGGTGCCTCTAATGAATTAGTTGGTCCGAGCAAATCTCGCACTCGGCCAATCACAGACTCACCTTTTAACAGCAAGACCAATACAGGAGCACTACTCATAAAGGCTACGATTTCGGGGAAAAATGGAAGATCTGAAACGTGTGCATAGTGTTCTTTGAGTAATGCATCATCTAACTGCTTAATTTTGGCCGCCTCTATTTGGAAGCCCTCAGCTTCAAATCGACTGATCACTGCACCGCAAACACCTGCAGTCATGCAGTCTGGTTT
>WTIG01000088.1 GCA_011522825.1 Puniceicoccaceae bacterium | reverse complement strand
ATAAGGAAGTAAAACCCCTATAGTAGAACCCAAGCCGTATATTCTTAATAAACGTTCACGATCTTCTCTAGAATCCCCTTTAGTCGTCTGAGATAACAAAATACTCCCGCCCAGTGCGACCATTTGCTGTGACATCCTTTCTCCGCCATGTTTAGCCACAACATGGCCCATCTCATGACCGATGACAACGGCAAGATCGGCATCACTTTTAGCAATTTTGAATAAGCCTGTATATACTCCAACTTTAGCACTCGGTAATGCAAAGGCATTTATCACATCGTCATCCTCTATTAAAATGAATTCCCATTCTTCTCCAATGAGTTCACTTGGCATAGGCACATAAGGCGCTAGTCTATTAACAACCCTTTCAATTTGAGCTAGACGTTCTTTATCCTCGGATAAGTTTGAATTACGCTTGAGCCTTTCAAACTCATTATTTGAAAGCTCTATCAATTTCTCATCTGGGATTAATTGCAATGAACTGCGATTGATACTACTAACCGATGTACAACTGACAAATAAGATAGCCGTAAATGTAATTAAACAGATATGAACAAAGCGTGTAGTATATTTCATAAAAGTGACCTTACTATTTAAACTAGCCAAAGCTAGGAAGATTACAAATCTTCAGTAAAAAATCTATCACTAAAATTCGACAAAACAGTAAACTGCTTATTGTGCCAACTCTTCAACCTTTGGACAACTACAGATCAAATTTCGATCGCCTAATGCATTATCAATACGAGTCACTGGAGCCCAAAATTTTCGCTCTTTGTTCAAGCCATTTGGCCAACCTGCTTGTGTTCGAGAAAAACTATAAGGCCATACATCCGCACTCAATACGGCTATGGTAAACGGTGCATGCCTCAAGACGTTATCCTCTGCATCAGACTCACCTTTTTCAATAGCTGCGATTTCTTCACGAATCGCAATCATTGCATCAACAAAGCGATCCAGTTCTTCAATTGTTTCACTTTCTGTAGGTTCAATCATAATCGTACCGATGACTGGCCAAGACATAGTCGGTGCATGAAAGCCATAATCAATGAGACGTTTACAAACATCATTCACATCAATCCCAACACTCTTCTTAAACGGCCTTAAATCAATAATTCCTTCATGAGCGACTAAGCCGCCCTCACCTCGATAAAGAATATCATAATGCTTACTCAAGCGATTCAGCATATAATTTGCATTTAGGATTGCGACTTGAGATGCTTTTTTAAGACCACTGGCCCCCATTGATTGAATATACATCCAAGGAATAGATAAAATTAAAGCACTCCCAAAATTAGCACCAGAGACTGGACGACTGAACTCAGCACCTGTTGCACATGGGTCTGATGGCAAGAAAGGCGCTAAGTGTTCTGCAACACCAATGGGTCCAGAGCCAGGACCTCCTCCACCATGAGGAATACAAAATGTTTTGTGTAAATTCAGGTGGCAAACATCGGCACCAAAGTCTCCAGGACGACACAAACCAACCATTGCATTCATATTCGCACCATCCATATAAACCTGACTACCGTACTTATGTATAATTGAGCAAATATCCTTCACCTTTGATTCATAAATTCCGTATGTAGATGGATAAGTCAGCATGAAGGCCCCCAAGTGTTCTTGGTACTGCTCTGCCTTTGCTTCTAAATCTTCTAGATCCACACAACCATCTGAGCAGGCAATTGAAATTACCTTAAACCCAACTAAAGACGCACTCGCTGGATTAGTGCCATGAGCACTTTCGGGGATCAAACAAATGTTTCGCTGTTTATCTCCACGACTTTCATGATAACTACGAATTGCTACTAAGCCTGCATACTCCCCTGAAGCTCCTGAATTCGGCTGCAAAGAAACAGAATGAAAGCCCGTAATTTCAGCCAACCAGTCACTCAATTCTTGCGTAAGCTGTGAATAGCCTTCCGCCTGATCTTTAGGAATTAAAGGATGTAATTGGTTCAAAGAATCCCATGACACTGGATCTAATTCGCTCGCTGAATTCAATTTCATTGTACAAGAACCCAATGGGATCATTGAATCAACTAGCGTTAGGTCTTTTTTAGCTAAGTTAAAAATATAACGAGTGATTTCTAATTCACTACGATTGCGATTAAATATAGGGTGCTTTAAAAATTCAGTTTTTCTGAATAAAGCTTCGGCCAATGCATTCGATTTTTGCCCTAATACCGATTCCCAAGAATCCGCTGTAAAACCAAAAATTCTTCCTAGCGATGCTAAGATTGAGCTGTCTACAGTTTCATCTATTGAAAATCCTAGCTCTGAATCATTATAGTAACGTAAATTAATTCGTTCCTCTTTAGCTAGAGACTGAATTTGATCCATTTGGGATTCTGTCACTGAAAGTTTGATCGTATCAAAACGTGCCCCTGCTTCAATCGCATAAGAGCATTCTCTGAGCTTAGCTTCTAAATAGGTCGTAATCGCATGGGCTGTTTCGGCAATCGATCGAAGGTTATTGGCCCCATGATACAAGGCAAACATAGATGCCATAACTGCAGGCAAGACTTGGGCCGTACATATGTTGCTCGTCGCTTTCTCTCTCCGTATATGTTGCTCACGAGTTTGCAAAGCAAGTCGCAACGCATCCTGCCCAGAGCTATCTTTGGAACGTCCGACAATTCTTCCTGGAATCATTCGTTTGTACGCTTCTTTTGTTGCAAAGAATGCGGCATGAGGACCACCAAATCCCATAGGACAGCCAAAGCGTTGCGTACTACCTACGGCAACATCAGCACCCCATGAGGCAGGCTCGGCAAAAAGGGTTAAAGCAAGCAAATCAGTCGCAGCAACAACCAAGACTCCATTCTCATGCATTCGCTGACTGAATTCACTAAAATCATTTAAGACACCATCTGTTTCTGGATACTGTACCACTGCGGCAAAACTGGCTTCACTGGGTGCGTAGCTTTTCCAATCTCCGACAACAACTGTCCACCCGAGCAATTCAGAACGTGCCTGACATATAGCAATGGTTTGTGGATGACATTTATCGGATAAAAAGACTTCACTGCCTTTAGAACGATTGGCTCGATGACAAAGCATAATGGCTTCAGCTACAGCAGTCGGCTCATCCAATAAAGACGCATTGGCTATAGGTAAGCCCGTCAAATCACTGACCATGGTTTGAAAATTAAATAAGGCCTCTAGACGACCTTGAGAAATTTCTGCTTGGTAAGGTGTGTACCCTGAATACCAAGCTGGGTTTTCTAAAATATTTCTCCGAATAACAGGCGGAGTGATAGTTCCATAATAGCCTTGTCCAATTAAACTATGAAACAAATCATTCTTTTGGGCTATTTTTGCTAAACGCTCTGTTGCCTCTGTTTCCGATAAAGCATCCGGAACATTAAGCTTTTCCTTAAATTGAAT
Organism: Puniceicoccaceae bacterium; assembly: GCA_011522825.1. Classification (GTDB taxonomy): domain Bacteria; phylum Verrucomicrobiota; class Verrucomicrobiia; order Opitutales; family Coraliomargaritaceae. The sequence goes on along the minus strand of WTIG01000088.1, from coordinate 6,327 downwards.
GTCATCGGGAATGAGTTTATCAGTGAGCGCATCCAATGAATCATAACCAAGATAATTCAGCATCCAGTCAATTGAAGTATCTGTAGGCCCTATGTGTCGGTATGTAAATTCAATCATTCGCTCTATTACTCAACGTAGTCTTTTTGGTAAGTTTCATAGTCTACCAAATGTCCATCATCAACATCTGCACTCAAACGAATTTTAAAGAGCCAACCATCCTCGTAAGGAGAAGAATTAACAATCGTCGGTTCTGCTTCTAACGCATCATTGACCGCCTCGATTGTCCCTGAAAGAGGAGCATAAATGTCAGAAGCAGCTTTCACACTCTCGATGACAGCCATCGGCTCATTATTTTCGACCACACGACCGATCTCAGGTAATTCAATAAACACGATATCTCCGAGTAATTCTTGAGCATGGTCACTAATCCCAACTGTAATCAAGTCACCCTCTTTTGATACCCATTCATGAGTCTTTGCATATTTTAAATTTTTAAATTCGCTCATAATTATAACAATTTAACGTTAAATTATCCCCCTTTTCACAAACATCAAAGAATATTTTCTATTTCTGATAAAAATTGCATATTTTTCTGACTCATTCAGGGAAATTTTTCGGTTCACCAAGGCAAAACCGATCCCTTCACCTAACAATGGAGACAAGCAACCACTGGTTACCTTCCCGATTGAGCTTTCACCTTCAAAAATTTCGTAACCACTTCTCGGGGGTGGTGCCTTCTCTAAGACTTTGAAATAGACAATCTTAGGTAAATTTTCAGGAAGACGCTCTTTTAAGGTTTGTTTTAGCTCTGCACCGACAAAAAAACCTAAGCCCGCTTGAATCGGCGTTAACGAGGTATTGAGTTCATTTCCATATAGAGGGTATCCCGCTTCGATACGCAATGTATCTCGACTTCCTAGACCGCAAACATGACATTCTACGCCTAAATCATTATTTATCAGTCGATCCCATAAAGCACGCCCTTCTTCAACATCGGTAAAAATTTCGAAACCATCGCTTCCCGTATATCCAGTACGAGCTATGATCAGACTGTCACTCTCCCCATCGACTAGTTTTAAATCATTTTTCTTTAAATCGCTAAAATCAATTTGAGGAAACACCCCCTGCATTAAGGTCTGCGACAACTTTCCCTGAACCGCAATCGATACGACTGATCCACTACGATTTTCCAGACGCACATCGGCTTCTCCAATACAGCTGATTAAATGATTTGTCACCGCATCCACTCCTGATGCATTGGGAACCACAAAAAACACATCTTCGGCTAAGCGATAGACAATTAAATCATCGATCACCCCTCCATCATCATTGAGCAAAAAAGAATAGTGTGCCTGCTCAATGGCTAAAGATTCTAAATCATTCGCTAAATGCTTATCCAACCATACTGCTGACTCTCTACCCGAAATAAATACCGCCCCCATATGACTGATATCAAATATGCCGACCGATTCCCTTACATGAAGGTGCTCCTTTAAAATACTTCCATAATGCAAAGGCATTTGCCATCCAGAAAAGTCGGTAAAAGTCGCCCCAAGGGCATTATGTTGGTCATTTAGGGGAGATAGTAAGCTCATAATTTAAAAATCCATTCGTCACTGGTAAATTGTTTGCAGAAATCAGACCAATGACAACACATTCGTGGATTTTCCATTGGCTCTAGGATATTTTCTAGCGAAAAAGTTTTGATAATTTCTTCTAAGAACAGATTTGCAAATGGTTCTGCCTGCAAATCAAGCTCCAAGCTTCCTTGAATTAAAATTCCCTTCTTCGTCTTTTTTATCGCTGATCCACCCAATTTTTTTCCATTTTTCAAACTCAAGAGGTCAAATCGGTTTGGCGCATCAAAACAAAAATTAGGCAATTGCTTTACGCATTCATCATAGAGTTCGGCACTCACGGAAAAATGTCGAAGCACAGCGTTAATGACCATATGGATTTCACGATAGAGGTCGCCCAATTTTAAATCATACAAATCATGACTATTTGGAATTGTCAGTGCATAGATCAAATCGTCGCCATGAAAAACAGTACCACCACCTGTAGGTCTTCGAACTAAATCGCCGGTTTCTTGAATACGCTCTTTTATCTCAGCAATGCGTTGGTTACGACCAATCGTACACGTTCCCTGCATACGATAGACTCGAAAACCAAAAGCATTCAAACGACTGGTCTGCAAAAGCATCCATTCATCCATTGCCATTTGCTCCCCTGAGTTGAATGCAAAATTTTCCGAATAAAAATAAGCATCCATTTCTCTTAGAACTTAGCCGATAATTTAGATTAGTGTTTAAAGTGACGTCTTCCAGTGAAAATCATGGTCATATTTCGTTCGTCTGCTGCAGCAATAACTTCAGCATCACGAACCGAACCACCTGGCTGAATAACTGCAGTGGCCCCAGCCTCAGCAGCGGCAATCAAACCATCTGCAAACGGGAAAAAGGCATCTGAACAAATCACAGAACCCTCTAAACTCAAATTAGCTTCGCCTGCTTTCCAGACCGCAATTTTCGAACTATCCACACGAGACATTTGCCCTGCTCCAACACCTAAAGTTGTTTCATTACCAGTATAAACAATCGCATTGGATTTCACGTGCTTGACTACTTTCCAACCAAACATCATTGAACGCATTTCTTCTTCAGTCGGCTGACGTTTAGTCACGACTTCCCAATCAGTCACTTTTGATGAACCCATATCTCGATCCTGTAAAAGTAAGCCACCAATAACAGAACGGACTTCTCGCAAAGAATCTGCTGGCAAGCTTCCATTGGCGATCATGAGTCTCAAGTTTTTCTTTTTAGCAAAAATGTCTAATGCTTCATCGGTGAATGAAGGAGCGATGATCACTTCTGAAAAGATGCTCGATACAATCTCAGCAAATGCTTTATCAACGGTCTGATTGACAACGATAATTCCTCCAAATGGTGCCTGTGTATCTGTGGCAAAAGCTTTTTCCCATGCCTTGACCAAATCCTCATCACTAGCAACACCGCATGGATTCGTGTGCTTTAAAATACCTACGGTTGGTTTTTGAAATTCGCCAATCAAATAAGTCGCCGCTGTGATATCGATGATATTATTAAAACTCAACTCCTTGCCTTGTAATTGCTCAAAGCAATCAAAGAAATTACCATAAAGCGCTGCCTTTTGATGAGGATTTTCACCATAGCGTAAAACCTTTGCCTGTTTGAGAGAAAGATCAAACGTACTTGGAATATCTGAAATCTTATTCAAATCAGGTTCGTCTGCTAACTCATTTTGTGCCGCTTCTAAATAATCAGCAATGGCTCGATCATAACTAGCTGTGCGTTGAAAGACTTTAAGTGCTAAAGTTTTTCTCAATGCAAGTAATGCAGACTCATCATCCAAAGCATTCAGGTAAACATCATAATCGTCCGCATCCACAATCACACTCACTGAGGCATGATTTTTAGCCGCACTTCTCAACATAGAAGGTCCACCTATATCAATGTTTTCAATCGCAAGCTCGTAAGTTGTGTCTGGCTTAGCGACTGTTGCTTCAAAGGGATACAAATTAACCACTACCAGATCAATCATCTCAATCGAATGATCGGAAGCAGACTGCATATGAGACTCTTTATCTCTACGAGCCAATAAGCCTCCATGAATCTTAGGGTGCAGTGTCTTGACACGCCCTTCCATCATTTCAGGAAAACCCGTATATTCACTAACCTCTGTAGTTGGAATACCCTCACTCTCAAGAAGCTTGGCCGTACCACCTGTAGAAAGAATCTTATAATTATATTTTTCGACCAATGTTTGGACAAAGGGAACAATTCCCGATTTGTCGCTAACTGAAATGAGTGCTAATCTTTGCATAGTAATTTATTTAAATCATCAATAAGCGCGCTCATTTTTATTTTCATAAAAATTTATATACGCTTTATTTAAAACGGATAGACCTCCTGGAGTTGGATAATTGCCAGTGAAATACCAATCACCGTCATGTCCTACGAGTGCCTCTTTCATCTTCTCAACCTTGAGGAACAAAATTTCTGATTCTCCTTCCCAAGGCACATCTTTCGGGTACACTAACTCAGCAATCTTTTCAGAAATCTTTTCATCTGTGTAACGATCGTAAATCTGCTTAACATAATTTTTCATCTCTGAGGCTGGTTTATTTTGCTGTGCCAAACAGTCTTGATAAATTTCTTTAAGCAATTCATCCCCTTGGTCATCTTTGACTAATTCGATCACTGCTTTAAATGCGATGAAGTTCGACAACTTGGACATATCAATACCGTAACAATCAGGATAGCGAATCTGCGGTGCCGTTGATGCAATGACGATCTTCTTAGGGTTAGTACGGGTTAGAATCTTTAAAATCGATTCTTTTAGAGTGGTGCCTCGAACGATCGAATCATCAATCACGACTAAGGTATCTTCCTCGGAAACCACTCCATAAGTGATATCATAGACATGCGAGACCATCTGCTTACGCCCTTTTTCCTGAGCAATAAAAGTCCGCATCTTAACATCCTTATGGGCAATCTTTTCCCCTCTCGGCCAATTACCCATAATTAACTCATCAATTAAGCTTTCGTCCAAAGACCCTTCCTTGTGGGCTTTCATCAATTCTGCCTTCACTTCTGTACGACGATGCAAGCGCAACGACTCAAGCAAACCATAATAAGCGATTTCTGCCGTATTAGGGACAAAGCTAAAAACACTTTTCCCGAAATCATTTCCGATGGCAGCAACAACTTGATCCTTTAAAGATGCGCCTAATGCTTTTCGCTCTTGGTAGATCTTTGGATCATTGCCTCGTGAAAAATAAATTCGTTCAAAAGAGCAAGGGATACTTGGCTTTGTCTCAATAAAGCGATCCGAATAAATTTTACCGCTTCGTTTAATCACTAATGCAGTACCTGGATCTAACTCTTTAATATCAGTCGCTTTTTGATTAAAAATAGTCATCAAAGCTACACGCTCAGAAGCGGCAGCGATAATCTCATCATTTTGAAAATAAAAACACGGTCGTATCCCATTTGGATCTCGCATGATAAAACTATCTCCATTGCCAATAATTCCGGCTATCGTGTAGCCCCCATCCCAATTAGAAGCAGCAGACTTTAAAATACGAATAGGATCTAAATCCTCACTGATAATTTTAGGAATCTCTGCCCCTTGGATATTATCTTTTCGCATCTTACGATAAATTGAATCATGTGCCTCATCGAGATGAAATCCAATTTCCTCTAATATCGCTTGAGTATCCGTACCGTAAATTGGATGTTGCCCATGGTCAATCAACTGCTGGTTGATTTCTTTTTCATTAGTAATGGTGAAATTGCCAGCCAACATTAATCGCTTAGTCGGCCAATTGGATTCGCGTACGAAGGGGTGGCAATTCTTAGTTGTGTAGACTCCAGACGTTCCATAACGCAAATGCCCTAGAAGAATCTCCCCACCAAACGAAAAATTTTCTTTTACTGAATCTGGAAACTCTGGGTAAATCAACCCATCATCCATTTTGTTATTATACTCTCCTAAGAGTTTATTAAAAATCACTGCCAAAGGGTTGGTCTCGATACTTCTTTCTCGGAAAATGTAAGGATGTCCAACGGGAGTGTTCAGTTTCAAACAACCAACACCAGCGCCATCTTGCCCTCTATTATGCTGCTTCTCCATCAACAAAAAGAGTTGATTAAATCCATACAGCGATGAACCGTATTTTTCTTTGTAGTAACTAATCGGCTTTAAAAGGCGTATCATGGCGATACCACATTCATGCTTTAAAAAATCACTCATAGTTTAGTCTCTATAGGAAAGTTACGGTTAGGAGAATTAACACCCTCAACCATCAAAAATAAAATCAGGATTGCAAGTCATTTACCTTCGCTTCTTTATATTATTGAAAATATCCGCAAAAATTCGCTTCTAAGACAGAAAGCCACTCACTCAATATTTAGCTCAATCGTTTAAAATGGAATTTATAGATCTCAACCGTTATGGAGAAATCGGATCCAATTCCACTTTTTTATCCATTGGGTCATTTAACATACTGATCGATAGTGGATTACACCCAAAAAAATTAGGCAAAGATTCCCTACCAGATTTTAACAAGATCCAAGGTAAGACCATTGATTTAATTATTCTAACTCATTGCCACCTCGATCATCTCGGTTCCTTGCCGATCATCGCTCGAAACCATCCAGAAGCTCCTATCCTAACAAGCTTACCGAATCTTTCACTAGCTCCAAGAATGCTAAGGAATTCAATCAATGTAATGAAAAGACAAAGGGAGGAATACGGAATGACGGATTACCCCCTATACGTTCACAG
>WTIG01000040.1 GCA_011522825.1 Puniceicoccaceae bacterium | reverse complement strand
TTCTAATACGATCTACTCGATTAAGGCAACCCTTAGTTACTCTTGGTATACCTTCTTCCCATGAGCTATCTTCCCATGTACCTTGCATTTCTGTTTCTGTGCCATCTAATGCAGTCCAACCTTGGGGTAAACCCATCAATGCTTCTACCCAATATGGATTAAGGGACATCTTCATATCCTGTTGCAACTCACCTTTTCTGGCTTTTGCTTCTAAGCATTTACTAGCTTGTGAGCTACCTTGTAATCTAAATTTTTCTTCACCCACTGTTGGTGTAGGAAATATTTCTCTTTTTACAGTGTCTGCTAAATTTAAACTATGGCTTGTTTTTCCGTTTTTACTTAATCTTCTACCAGAATTTGTTAAAACCGCATTAGGATGTTCTATCTCTTGTGTCGTCGGTGTTGGCCATAATAAAGACTCTTTTTCTTTGGTGTCTTGCACCAACTTCTGCCGCTGAGAATATACCCCACGCTGTTCTGTAACCATCTTCTTCCAAGTCGCTGATAACTGTGGAGAGTCCAAGCGAGATGTGTCCTTCGACATTTTCGAACAAACATCTAGTAGGTCTAATTGTGTCAACGTGTTTTCTGATGTACGGCCAAAGGTGTCTTGAGTCTTCTTCACCTTGTCTTTTGCCAGCTTGGCTGAACGGCTGACAAGGATAGCCCCCAGTGATAATGTCAACTGCTCCTCGAAAGATCTCTGATGGGAAGGTTTTAAGATCCGTGTAAATAGGTGCTGCATCCAGGATACCCGATTCCATCTTTGACACCAAGTTTTGAATTGCGAAGGCTTCGATCTCCACATAAGCGAGGACTCTATGGTTGACTCCAACAATATCAAGTCCTCTTTCGATTCCACCATAGCCTGAGCAAAAGCTGATGGAAGTTTGTAGTTCTTTGGTATTATCCACACCTAATAGTCCTCCTCATAATCGTTAAGGACAATCTCATCGTGGTCATCACAGTTATAACAAACTAATTCTCCTGTAACACCAGATCCACCACAACTTGAACACGCAGAGTCAGAAGTATATCCTTCTCCACAGCCACCACAAAAATGGCAGTTTTCCGGTTCTAAATTAGATGAACAGTTATTACACTTTGGAACTAATTTCATAAAATGCCTCCACATTTTCTTGACTTGATATTAAAGATAGCCTACATTTAAAATTAAATCAAGAAAAGGAGAAAAAAAATGAACGAAGACTACAATAAAATATTAACACACTTTGGTAACGCTAAAGCTGTTTCAGAACATTTTGATATAGCAGTACAATCTGTGTACGAATGGAGAGTAAAAGGTGTTCCAGATTATAGAATGAGAGAGTTAAACTTACTTAAAAGACTAGAGGATGCAGAATGTCAGCAGACCACCTAATAAATAAACTTTCATATGTAAAAGAAGTCAAACCCAGAAGAGGACACAAGAGATCTTGGATTGCACAATGCCCTGCACACGATGATGGAAGCCCTAGTCTTTATATTGATGAAGGTCAATCTGGTAATACATTGATTAAATGTTGGGCAGGTTGTGGTGCTACGGATGTTGTAGAAAGTGTTGGCATGAATATGTCAGATTTATTTCCTGACGATAATTATGAATGTAGAAGTCGTAGACCAAACAAAGATTTTGATTATCATTCTTTGCACTTACAAATATCAGATAATCGTAGAAAAAGCGGACACAAACAAACACTAGAAGATAAACAATCTGAACTAGAGTCATTTATGGCCTTGAGAGGCTCTCGTTGAGTGCTAGGGCAACTTTTTGGGCATGGGAGCAAGACATACCCAGCTCAGAAAAACTTGTCTTACTGTGCCTTTCTGACTGCCATAACAACGACACTGGACAATGTAATCCTAGTATTCTTTATATTTGTTCTAAAACTAATCAAGATAGAAAGACTGTTCTCAAGTCTCTTAAAAGCCTTAACGATAGAAATCTACTCACTAGAACAAAGGTCTATGGTTCATCAAATCAATATAATTTATCACTAAGTACCAATATCGGTACTAGGGTAGTACCAAATTCGGTACAAGAGGTAGTACCAAAAATGGGACACAAACCTAAAAGAGAACCTAAAAAGAATCTACGCTGGGAAAAAGGTGATATGGAAGTAGCAGAAAAGATATATAACTTACTTTTAGTGTTAAATCCAAAACATAAGAAACCAAACATGGATAGTTGGGCTAATGAAGTCAGATTGATGCGTGAACAAGACAAACATACACATAAAGATATTATTAGTTTATTTAGGTTTGCTAATAGTGATAATTTTTGGAAATCAAATATTTTAAGTCCGAAGAAATTAAGAGAGAAATGGGATGTGTTAATTATTAAGAGAGGTGAAATAAAACAACAACCAACGGAGGTATGGGTGTGAAAAAAATAGATTTAACAGATAATGAGT
>WTIG01000175.1 GCA_011522825.1 Puniceicoccaceae bacterium | reverse complement strand
CCGAAGAAGAACTTCGAATGGAGCTTGAAACATTAACTAAAGATAAACTGATTTCTTATGCTGAAGAGAAAGGCGTTCGAGTGGATCCACACACTAAGAAAGCCAATATCATCGAAAAAATTCTTAGCGATATCGATGATGTCGAGGTTGGTCGATGATTGAATTTGAATTTAAAAAAGGACCAAGAATCTTAGATGACGGAAGGAATTTGGATGAAGACATTCAATCGTCCTTCCCCACTAATGTTCAGAATCGTGAGATTACTGATCCAGTCAGTGATGGATCTCTTGGTGATGGTGGATATGCGCCAGGACAGAAAAACAAAGACGGTACAGATTTATAAGGCATACTAGTAAGTATGCTTTTAATCTCATGCCAATGCCCAAGGCCCTTGCCGCCAACATGAAAAAGATGAAAGAAAAGGGAATGAAAGGTAAAAAAGGAGGTTACAAAAAAGCTCCGAAGGGTAAAAAGTAAGCAAAACAGAGGAAGCCTATATTAGGCTTCTTTTTTTTGCTATAGTGGAACAAGAAAACATTAGTCAAGCTGATATTTATCACAGACTAGGCAGCTTAGAAGGGAAATTAGATTCTGCCATTTTTCAAATGTCTAGCCTGAGGAGTGATATTAATATAGCGTTTCAACGTATAAGAAAAATTGAGACACAAGTCAACAGGTTTGTAGGCATTGGCTTAGTTCTAACAGTATTAATTCCTGCAAGTATCACTTATTTAGCCTCTAGGAATTTACCAGTAATAGAAAAAGTCGTAGTAGAACAACGGCGTTAATACAAACAGGCCTCGGTATTATATATGAGTCCACTATAAAATAAGGTGTCAGAAGTTAGGTACTTGCCTTTAGCTAGCGCTTCTTCTTTGTTATCCGACAAAGATGAGCGCCACTTGGCAATGGCCTGGCTTGAGACGCAGGTCAGCCATCAAATTTATCAAGAATTTCTTGAAAGGTTTTGGGGCAGTGATAAAAAATCATTGTTTATTGACGTACCTTATTTTAGCCAACTAGATAGCTCATCTGGTCACGCTGAAAGGATGTGTCAAGCTAGTTCCATCGCTATGGCAGTATCCTATTTGCGTGAAGAAATAATTGTCGATGACGACGATTATTTGAATCATGTTTTTGATTTTGGTGATGTCGTGGCGGCTAACTCTCATGCAAATGCTCTAAACAAACTTGGAATCCAAAACGAATTCAAGATGGACGGCAAAGAGCAGGACATCATGAATTTACTTAATGAAGGTGTTCCTGTCCCTATTGGGATCTTGCATAGAGGCAGTGCTAAATCTCCAAGTGGTGGAGGTCATTGGGTAACAGTTATCGGTTACGACACTTGTGGCAATTACTTCGTCCATGACCCATACGGAAAATTAGATCTGATTAATGGTACTTACGACCATAAAAAATCAGGAGAAGCATTGTTGTATGACTCTAGTCTTTTAATACAAAGATGGAATATTTCCAGCTCTAGTGATGGCTGGTATTGGGATTTATCAGGAAATGATTTATGAAACAAGTTATTATCCCGTTCCTACCTGGATATATGTTCGACGGGAAAAGGCTTATGTCAACAGGTGTAGCTATTCCTCCTACACAGCACATTAACAAAAAAAATGGTGAGATTATGTATTATTGTAGACCGATATGGAATTACAATTCCAAGGTAGGTTTATTTATTAGGCATAATGGATTGATTGATTGGATGAAAACTTTAAATTAAAGTAAATCCATTGTTCCATCATCTTCTATATTGGTTGAAGCATACATTACACCAGGGATTTCGTTAATTACAGACTTAAAATAGTCATTGATTCTTTTGTTAGACCAATTGCACTCAGTAGAAAGGCGTTCTTCGCAGTTAATAAGCATGAAACTGTGTTCTTCAGTCCAACTACCACGAGTCAAAACATCATTCTTTACTTTTGATACTTGAAATAAAATTTCAAGCTCTTGCATTGACATACTTTGTTCTTGCACTATAACTGCATGATTATATCGATCTTTATCAATAAAACATAAAATCCACCTGACAACAGTGCCAAAAACATGCACGAAGAAGTGATAGATTTGCGTTTGAAACTGCAAAGACTTTGTAAACACCCACTGGGTCAAAGAAATAAGGAAGATTGAAAATCCTTCTACGATTGAATAAGAGGTTTGTTTCATTTATCTGGTACGATGTTTTAATAGATCAATTTTTGTAAGAGTGTTGTCACTCTTGAGTGATTGAGTACTGTAGTCTAGTTGAACAAGTGACATGTCAACTTGTTGGTCTCTTTCTAATTGTATGCAATAAAAAAAATTGCCTTCCGCTACCCAGACCTGTTTTCTTGCCTGGTATGCCAAGTCCCAAAGCTCGATGAGGTTTTTCGGCACATTTGGCCCGTTTTCAGATGCTTTTTGT
>WTIG01000180.1 GCA_011522825.1 Puniceicoccaceae bacterium | reverse complement strand
CTTTGATGGTTGCACTCGGTATAATGTCATTTGTTTTAATTGTTATTTTAGGACTTTCTACTTTGGTTCAGGTGAACAGCAAGATCACCTCGTCAGGAAAAAACCTTGCTACAGCAAAACAAAACGCTCTATTCGCTCTTAATTTAGCCATAGGGGATTTGCAAAATGAGATGGGGCCCGATCAAAGAATTTCAGCAACAGCCTCTATTCTTGATGAATTTCCGGAGACAGAAGCGATAGACGGAGTCAACAATCCCTATTGGACTGGAGCTTGGAACAGTAATGACGCATTAGAAGGCAATACAGTCAATCAAGTCGTATCAAAAAATCGCTCCTCTTCCGATGGAAAACCCTCACATTTTCGCCGTTGGCTAATCTCTACACCCATTAACGAAATCAATATGTCCGCAGAGGACAGTATTGCATTTGCAAAAAACTTTAGTAGAGATTCTAAAGGTGCGATTCTTATGGTAGGAGCGGGTACCGTAGGCAAAGAATCCACTGAAGAAAACAGTGTTTATGCTCCTCGCCAGATCATCAATAAACAACTCAAAAATGAAAATGGCTATGCTTACTGGATTGGTGATGAAGGGGTTAAAACAAGAGTAGCAGGTGCTCCATCAGAAAAAATAGAAAGTGACTTAGAGCAAATCCTGAACGTCAACAATGCTGACAGCCCTAGACTGAATGCCATTGAAGGCTTTGCTGATTTAGAAGATATCTCTGATCAATCTGATAAAATACTGACTATTGGAACTGCTCAGTTTGCTTTTAATGAAGCATTAGATGGGAATATTAATGCTTTTAAAAATAAATATCACTCACTTTCTGCGTTTAGCAGAGGACTTTTGGTTGATGTAAAACTTGGAGGCATTCGGAAAGACCTCAGCTTAATGTTTGCTACTGAATCACTTCCAATTGAATACGACGAAGTCCCCATCTTTACTTATGACGCGTCAGAAGGACCTTATTGGAATTATGCAGAACGTTATCATAATGTTTATAAAAAAATCAGAAATGACGGAGGAAGAAATTACCTTAAAACATCTGACTTTTGGGAAGATGCCAAAGTTGACATCCCAAATGATCAGATAAAATACACCGACTTACCCATTCCTGTTTTAGCACGAATGCAAGTTATATTTTCACTCCATAAACAACGCAATACTTGGAATGGAGTTTACAATGATGCATTAGGAGAGCCAATTGATCCAAGTAATCCTACTGATCCTAGCGGTCCTAGTGGCCCCAGCGGTCCTGGTGGTCCTGGTGGTCCTGGTGATTCTGAAGATACAGAAGATACGTCTACTACAAGAGAAAGCACCTTTACTAATTGGGAACCTTTTGGCGGTGCGGAGATTACTGATGAAAATTATTTTTTTGTCCCAGATACTGCAGAAGAAACTGCAGGTTTCCGAATACAGGATTTTCAGGCTAATGAAATGAATGCTTACCCTTTTTTGTTCTTTGAAGATGGGAGCTTAAAGTTCAATGCCTCTGTTCCCGACGGTGTATCAGCTGATATTTATTTTAAATTTTCCCAAACTACTGATATTAATCCAGATAATGATTACATCACGCAAACGATCAGCTTAAGCGGCAATTTAGCTTCTGATTTTTCAATAGACATTCCAAGCCAAGGGTTAAACCTATTTGATTCGCTGACCATGCACATTGTGGCAAAAAATACCAATATTGCACTCAATAGTGTAACAATAACTGATGCAGCAAGAAGTTCTGGAGGACTGATTATTGATGATGTGGCAAAAGGCCAAGATAATAATCAAGAAATTCTTCATCTAATGATGACGCCGATATTTTATCTTTGGAATCCTTATAATATTGAAATTGTAATGGATGCCCACCCTGAAAATCACGGGTCCTATGAATATTTCTATGGTCCGCCTGACATTGAATTTACTTTTGATGGTAATACTTGGATTGATCTAAATGATCTTGGATCCTTTCAATTTGGCTTGGGCAAAGAACTATTAGCCATTTGGTCGTCTAACAATGTATATAATAAAGCAACTGGGGGTGTCGCTTTTGAGATTCCTGCCGGAGAATTCAGATTTAATCGGGTCATCCCAACCATGAGTGGCTCCGTACCCGATTATCTTAAAATGCAATTTTTTGATATTTATAGCTATAGTTACAGAAGTATATTTGGTAGTGGCGGCGACGCACCAGGTATACCTGGAGGGTTTGAACCCGTGGTGGCTAATTGGCTACAAACGACCAATACAAACAGCGGTTTTGCTGATGATGCCTTTACAGGACTATTTACGCCGATTATTAACCAAGAGGGAGCTAATCAAGGTAATGCGAAACTTAAGAAAGTGGTTTCTAACTATGTTCCTTCCTTAGCAGGCCAACCACCACGGCTTATCACATACGGACCCTTTAATTTTAATATCCGGCTTAAAAATCAATT
>WTIG01000209.1 GCA_011522825.1 Puniceicoccaceae bacterium | reverse complement strand
TCGAGATTCTTCTCCTAATAATAATACGTGACATTTTTTCGAATAAGACACTAAAACCCTAGGTGTCTTATAATCAATTTGACGAATTTTTTGCATAGTAAAAAAAGTTAATTCATACTAGCCAATTTATGAAGGATAATCTAGTTTTTTCACATGTCAGAAATTAAATTCACAAAATCCAATGAAGTTATCGAATGGGATGATAACTATGAAAGCATTCTAGAATTAGCCGAAGCTAACGATCTAGCCTTACCTTTCAGTTGCCGGATGGGCAATTGTACTTCCTGCCAACACCCATTAGTTTCAGGGGAAATCGAATATCCTTTTGGACATACTGGCGAACCAGACGCAGGGCATATTCTACTTTGCTGCTCGAAGCCTAAAGAGGGTTCCGACCTAGTAATTGATGGCTAGACCTATCTAAACTAGGTCATTTGAATAGGATCTACATCAATCCATTCTCTAACGTCTTTATCCAGTTTAGATTTAAATGCTTTTCTAGCTTCATCAATCCCATCTATGGATCGAACAACACTTGGGGTAAAATACCAAAAGTGAAAACGATATTCATCTTTGATTTTTTCAATAGGAGCTGGTGCAGGTCCTCGAATGTCTAAAGTCTCTCCCATTGATTCCTTCAAGACTTTCAACCACTGATTCATAAAGAACAAGACTTTGTCTGGATTCTTGCCAGAAAAAAGATGCCTTATCAAGTGGCGGTACGGAGGATAATTAAACTCTTTTCTTTGTTCCAAAGTTTCCATTAGAAATCCCTGAAAATCTGTTTGTCGTGCGTAAAGAATAGGCGAAGCATGAGGCGTACAAGTTTGTACCACAACCTCACCCGCTCGATCACCACGACCTGCTCGACCAGAAACTTGAACAATTAATTGAAAAGTCCTTTCACTCGCTCGGAAATCCTCAACGTGTAATGAACGATCCGCATCGACTAAACCAACTAAGGTTACATTTGGAAAATCTAAGCCCTTAGCAATCATCTGAGTTCCTACTAAAATATCAATTTTACCAATTCGGAAGTCATTTAATATGGAGCGAAATAAATTTTTCTTAGACATTGCGTCCGCATCCATCCGCACAACCTTTGCACTAGGAACAATTTTTTGAATGATATCCTCGATTCTTTGTGTGCCGAACCCTTTAGTTAAAACGGATTGCTGACTACATTTCGGACACACTTTAGGCAGCTTATACGAAACCGAACAGAGATGACATTTTAATGTCCAATCTGTCCTATGAACTGTCATTGGTATGCTACAATGTTCGCAGGTCGCAACATGACCGCATTCTTGGCAAATAAAATTGGATGCAAAACCACGACGATTCAAAAAAAGAATCGACTGTTCTTTTTTTTCAAAACGATCCACAATCTTATCAGCGAGCATACTAGAAATAGGCCCTCCGCCATCACCCATTTTCCCTTCCCGCCGCATATCCACAATATGCACTTTGGGAAGCTCTCGATTATCCACACGCTTATGCATTTTGTGTAATTTATATTTTCCTAGAGAAGTATTATAAAAAGTTTCGAGAGACGGGGTCGCTGACCCTAAAATACATACTGCATTATTGATAAACGATCTATACACTGCTACATCTCTTCCATGATACCTTGGGGCATCTTCTTGTTTGTAAGAGGGTTCATGCTCCTCATCGACAATTATCAGTTCTAAATTTTTAACAGGAGCAAAAATGGCAGATCGAGCTCCGACTACCACTGATGCCTCTCCTTTTACCAAAGAGGACCAAGCATCATAACGTTCTCCATCTGATAAATGACTGTGCCAAACAACTGTCTTAACTCCGATTGCTTCTAATCGACTTCGCACACGACCGACTGTTTGTGGAGCTAAAGCAATTTCAGGAACAAGAAAAATCACACCGCCACCACGATTCACAACAGAAGCAATCGCATGCAGATAAACTTCTGTTTTTCCGGAACCAGTAACACCATGGACCACTTCTACAGAAAAATCCTTCCTCTCGATAGATTTTTGTAAATCTCTAGTGACCACAGTCTGTTCATCTGTTAAATTATGTGCTTTCGCAACAACCTCATTAGATTCTTGGGCCGAACTATCCTTATAAGCTTCCCTCTTTTTTTCTTGATAGGATTCAATCAAGTAGCCCTTTTTAATTAACCCCTCACATACAGAAGCAGAAACATTGAGCCGTTTAATGACTACTGCCTTTGCTAAGGCAAATTTTTGACCCATCATAAACGTTAATAGCTGAGCTTGTTTAGGAGCTCTTTTTGAGAGTTGTTCAATTAAATTCGGTTCAAAGTTATTCGCTATCTTAAGCATACAAACTTTTTTTGATCCCATTCCTTTTCGAATAAAACTTGGAATCATTGCTTCAATGATAGATTCATAAGAAGCCGTATAATACGAAGCGCACCATTTTAATAATGCATGTAAATCCTCTGTTAATAC
>WTIG01000055.1 GCA_011522825.1 Puniceicoccaceae bacterium | reverse complement strand
GTATTTGTGGATGGGTTATAGTCACTTGCATAAAGATTTTGATACATCTTAGCAAAATCGTTATCCGTGAAATTGAAGCGTATTTTTGATTGGTAATCTAATTGATGATCTATACTCAACTTAGTTGTATTTGCGTCTAGTGTGGATCGGTTATCCTCTTTAGAGCCAAATGTAATACCAGCTAATGATTCAACGGGTGATCCTCCGACCGTTGGGATGCCACGGTCGATATAACGCTCATGGTCTAGGCTTTCGTAAGATAGATTGAGTGTTGTTTTATCACCTAGGACATATTTAAAAGTTGGATTGATTCCGCTATTGTCGCCAAAAAAGAAATCACGATGATTTTCGAGATCCTCAGTATAGTAATTGAATCGAAGAGCAGCATTTGGAGCGATGGCCCTATTCGTGTCTATTTGAAGCGAGTTGCCACCATTATCATTAAAAGATAGTTGGTATTCCGAAAAACCTTCGCCAATTTGTGCCGTTTTACTCACACGGTTAATGAGTCCGCCAATACCGCCTCGACCAAAGAAGAGAGCATTAGCTCCCTTTAAAATTTCAACTTGTTCTATATTATAAAGCGGTCGGTAGTATTGTACATCGTCTCTAACTCCATCGACAAAGAAATCAGCGGTCGTTTTAACACCCCTAAAAAGAATGTGGTCTCTGTGACCTTCACCTTGTCCTGCATCAATTCCGGGAACGTAATCAGCGATTTCACTCATGCTAGATAAATCTTGGAGTGAGATCAGATCCGAGGTCAAAATATTTAAACTTTGCGGAATATCCTCAATGGGGGTAGGTATCTTGAGTGCATTAATTTGTTCGCTTTGTAAATATTGACCGACAACCACAAAATCATTGAGTTCAATGATCTGGTCTTCTTCTGCCTGCATATGTACTAGCCCTGTGCTGAGTAGTGTGACTAATATACAATAGTTTAACTTATTTCGATTCATTAGTGTCTTTGTGCCTTTTATTAATGAGAAAGAGTCTCAAAGTTATTTTTTATCGTCTATTGTCAACTATTTTTTGAGAAAGAGTCTCATTATCACAAAAAACTTTCTTTTCGTGAGAAATATCCACTTTACCCAAGGGAGTTTTTGAGAACTATAAGCCTGTGTTTCGTATCATTCAGCAGTATGGGTTTATTTTTGGCTTAGTGCTTGTTATAGGATTGGCCATTAGCAATGTGCAATCCATGGAAACGGTGTCACTACTGAGTGCATCGAACAAATGGCTCCTCATTGCGGTTATTTTTGCCTTTCAGGGTTTAGGTCTTTCAAAGGAAGCTCTATCCCAGTCTTTTAAGCCTATACAGCTTCCCATTTTTGTTTTGTTTTGGAACTTCCTAGGTTTTCCTCTGCTTGTTGCTTCTACGCTTTTGTGGTGGATTGGTCCTAATCTACAAATGGGCTTTTTCTTTTTGTCAATTGTTCCAACAACTATTGCCTTATCGGTAGCGTATACAGATTTATCGGGTGGGCGAGTTTCAGGTGCTTTAATATCGACCTGTATATCCAATTTAATTGGGGCTTTTTTAGTACCTTTTGTCTTTATCGTATTATTTGGAATGGATGCAGGGGGACAGAGTCAAATCATTCAAATGGTTTCCAAAATCATTTTCATGCTCATAGTTCCAGTTTTATTGGGTTATGGTATTCGACATTATCTGCCACTGGTAGCACGTTATTGTTTGCCCATAAAAAAAATAGCGGTCGAAATCTTACTTTTGGTGCTTATTTATAATGCCTTTGCTGGTTGTTTTTGTCAGAGTTTAAGCTCGGCTGTATTGCTCAATGATCTAATTATATGTTTAGGCATATGCTTTCTATTGTTTTTGGTCATCAGTGCTTTAGTTTGGAAAAGCAGTCAGTCTTTTTCCTTTGATCGTGAATCACGAATAGCGGCTTTTTTTACGGCGAGTCATAAATCGGTTTGCTCGGGCATTCCTCTAATTTTACTCACGATTAGTAGTTTTAGTAAGGACAGTGAACAGGCCATGGTTTTGTTGCCCTTAATTGCTTATTACTTTTTCCAAGTCTGCTTTGGTGCCTACCTGACGCATCGCTTTAGGCAAACAAACTAAAGGCAAAGGGTGCATTTGAATCATTCAGTTTACTCAGTGCTTCTTCTGCTTTTTTTATAAAATCACTGAGTCCCATCGGGATAATCGGCTCAAGTACCCAATTTTGACTATCGATTTCTATGGTTAAATTGAGCGATTCAAATCTAAGGGTACAACAAGAAGCATCACTGGGATATTCTAAAATAGGTCTCAATGCATCTACGGCTTCTATGGCATCAATGGTTTCTTCAACAGAAATTGGATTTTTGGCTTCGATGGATAAGATGCTACAGTATGGCGATAAGCTATCCAAGAGAAGGCTTTGATCTTCTTGGGAATCAGTCTTAAGTGCTGTAACTTCAACGGTGATGATATATTGCTTAAGGG
>WTIG01000062.1 GCA_011522825.1 Puniceicoccaceae bacterium | reverse complement strand
CTACTGAAAGGGTCTTTTTAGCATATTCCTGCCCAATGATGTGCTCATCCAAATAAGCTTTAATTTCATTGGGCTTAAGTAACTTAAATGGTTTTTCCTGAGGTGTGTTTACTTCGGGTTCAGCACTGTCAGTGTTTTCTCGATCAATAATCGTTTTGCAAATTTCGACACAACTATCGCAAATTTGCGCACCCTCTAGTCCTGCAATCATGCGATTGACCTCGTCATGGCTCTTTTTGCAAAAAGAACAAAATGAAGTTCTGCTAGAATAGGACATAGTCTAAAAAAATTACTTATGAATTTTTACGGATCACCTTATCCACGATACCGTACTCAACTGCTTCATCGGCAGTCAGATAAAAATCACGATCTGAATCGGCTTCTACTGCTTCTTTTGTTTTATTCGTGTGCAAAGCAATTAATTCATTCATACGCTCTCTCCAACGTACAATTTCCTTAGCTGCGATTGAGATATCAGAAGTTTGTCCTGTAGCGCCACCTGATGGCTGATGCATCATAACACGGCTATTCGGTAAGGCAAATCGTTTACCAGGTGTCCCAGCGGCAAGAAGCAAAGTAGACATACTCGCTGCTTGGCCAACGCAATAAGTGACTATATCACATTTCAAAAACTGCATTGTATCATAAATGGCCATACCATCTGTGACACTACCACCGGGTGAATTGATGTATAAACTGATGTCCTTTTTTGCGTCCTCCATTTGGAGAAAAAGCATCTGAGCAATAACAGCATTTGCAACAAAGTCATTAATTGGAGTCCCAATAAAGATGATGCGATCTCTTAGCAAACGACTGTAAATATCCCATGCACGTTCAGTACGACCTTCACGCTCATAGACAGTTGGTAATGGAACATAACTCACGATAAATCCTTTATTTTAAATATGTAATAATTGAAGATAAGCCTAAGAGTAAATCAACTTAATAAAAATCTCAATCTTTTGACTCAGATTTCTCTTCAATTGTAATTTCAGCCTTATCCATCAAAAAGTTCAAGGTTTTACCAATCTTGATATCTCTTTGCATCGCATCAATTTTACTACGGTCTTTCTTCAATTCCTTAACAAAAGCTTCTGGCTTCTGACCAGTCATTGAAGCATGCTGAATAATAGCTCGATTCAAATCATCATTTTCAACTTTGATAGACTCCTTGTCTGCAATCATATCTAAAATGATATAGGATTTCAAACGAGACTCCGCCATTTCAGTAGCACTTGCATGCAAAGCTTCTTTGTTTTTCTCAAAATCTTCTGCCGAAACACCTTGTTGCATATTTTTCTGCATGAAATCTTTTAAAATTGTTTCTCTTTCAGAATTAATCCCACTTTCAGGCAAAGGCACTGTAACAAATTGGATTAGGTGATCAACAATTTGCTGACGATTTCCATTAGCAATTTCATTTTCTTTTCTTTGCTCGATTGTCTTTTTGATTTGCTCACGAAATGCTTCCTCATCTTTTACCTGCATACTTTCAAAAAACGCCTCATCCATCTCTGGGAGAATTTTTTCGCGAATATCCGTAACCTTGATCTCATAGGTTGCTTTCTT
Source organism: Puniceicoccaceae bacterium (assembly GCA_011522825.1). Classification (GTDB taxonomy): domain Bacteria; phylum Verrucomicrobiota; class Verrucomicrobiia; order Opitutales; family Coraliomargaritaceae. Next base: position 891 of record WTIG01000062.1, on the reverse strand, counting down.
ACCTGCTAATGCTTCGACTTTGAAATCTTCAGGGAAATCCATCTCAACTTCTTTTGTCTCGTCTTTTTGCATTCCAATTAAGCCTTCAACTATCGCAGGTACTCCAGGTGCATTTTCGGCACCCGCTTCTTCCCAGGTTGATTTTTGTGTCCCGTACATAGCCTCATTAGGTGCAATTTCTTCGATTAAAGTATCACCGATCTTTCCAGTGTATGCGCATTGTACATAGTTACCTTTTTCAATCACTTTATCCACTGGCTTAAATTCAGCTCTTTGGCCTAAAATATAACCAATCATTTGATCGATTTCTTTATCATCTACTTCTGTCGGTGCACTTTTCACTTTGACACCCTCATATTCAGGTAGGTCGAAGTTAGGAATTATATCGACTGAAAAATGGATAGTCGCTTTTTCATCAGAAAGAACTTCACCCGTTTCAATTTCAACAATACTGTAGATACGCAATTCAGATTTCCCAAGTCCTTCTTCATGTGCTTTTTGCACAAGACGCTGTTTAAGCTCTTTGTTGATCTCTTTAGCATACTGCTTGCGAACCATGTTCGGATTTGCCTTACCAGGTCTAAAGCCTGGTATCTTTGCAAATTGAATGAATTCAGACAATACAGTGTTTCCCTCAGCTGAAACTTCATCAGCTGTGAAATGTGCCAAAATTGCCTTTCTAGTCGGCGAAATATCTTTCTGTTCAATATTCATAAATTCTATTTAGTGATGTAAAAAAGTGTGTAATCAACAAAATAGTGATTTCCGGGTCAATTCAGAATCCACATTTTAAAAAAATTATCTTACCTGAATAAAGTCAGGCGAAGCAGACTCAAACAAGCTTTTCCACGGACTGAGTGCTTCCAAGGTTTGAGGAATGGCATCTAATTC
>WTIG01000030.1 GCA_011522825.1 Puniceicoccaceae bacterium | reverse complement strand
TAGATGCCACCAATAAATTAGCCGTCAACCAAGTGGAAACGCCGAGCCATATTGCAAAAGTCGGCTCTGTAGTACAGATCATCGAGAAAGATTTAGAAGCTACAATCACACGCTATTTAGAGGGCTGTTACTTTGCTGAATCGCTGGATGGATTTATTGATTTTTGGACGGACAATCCAGATTTTCAATTCACATTAGTTGCAACAAAGAATGGTGAGTTGGTTGATGCAAGAGGCTTAATTTACGGGGGTGCTGACTCAGATAAAAAATCAGCGGGTGTGCTTGAGCGTTCAAGTGAAATCCAAGAACTTGAAAAAGCCATTGCTGAAGATCGTAAACAACTCAACGCTATTCGAGAAGAATACGAACAAGTCGAAGACCAGCGAAATAAAGCTGCCGCCGAAGTAGAATCATTACGAGAAACACTCGGTGAACTCAATAAAGTCTCTGCCGCTTATGATTCCGATGGGCGCGCACAAAAAGAAAAGATTGAGCGCACGATAGAAGCTCGAGACAAAACGGAAGCCAGCCTCAAACATTTAGACCAAGAACATTCGAATCACTTATCCAATGCAGAGCGTTCAAAGTCTGATTTAGCGAATGCAGAAACGGCTTACCAACGTCTGCGTGAAGAAAATGAACAATGCGAAAAAGACATAGCACTGGTTAGGGAACATTTAGAAACACAAAGAGAATCCTTAGCCAATGTTCGGTTAGAATTAGCTGAAAAACGACAGCTTGTCCTCTCCGCTGATGAAGCGATCGAGCGCGCCCAAGGCGAAAAGGCCGGGTTGGAAGCTCGTATCAGCCGTCGCAACCAAGAGATTAACAGTATTGAAGAGCAGATTAGAAAATACAGAGTCGATGCCGAAGAAGCGGAGGCGAAAGCAAAGGAAATCGAACTCACCCAAAATTCTGTCCTAGCTGAACTAGAAACGAATAAAGCGGAACTGAAAGAATTGGATTTATTCATCCTGACAACCGATGAAGGATTAAGCTCTCAACGTAATACACTCAAGTCCTCAGAAAAATCCTTAAATGAAATTGAAGTCAGTTTAGCTGAGCGTAGAACTCAAACCAGTTTCCTTAAAGAGCGAATAGAAACCGAATATCAGTTAGACCTGACCACTGTTGATTGGCAGGCAGAATACTGGGAAGCGGGGAATGATCTAAGTATGGAATTTTCTATCGAAGGCTTAGAAGACTTTGACCTGCCTGCGAAAAAAGGCGGCAATAAAACCAGCGAGCCAACCGAAGAAGATATAGAAGCGATGGCCTCATTAGATTGGGAAGCAGTTGAAGCCGAAGTCAATGAATGCAAAGGTCGTATCACAAGCATGGGGCCGGTAAACGTTGATTCAATCGGAGAGTATGCGGATCTGAAAGAGCGTTACGATTTCCTAAAAGAGCAAAGCCAAGATTTATGGGAATCAAAAAACCTTCTCGTTAAATCCATCGATGAGATAAACGCCACATCACTCAGTATGTTTAAGGAAACCTTCGATCAAGTTCGGGAAAACTTCATTTATACCTATGATAAATTATCGGGTGGTGGTACGGCGGATTTACGCCTCATTGATTCTGAAGACCCACTTGAATCAGGGATTGATATTATTGCACGCCCTCCAGGGACTCGCCTAAAAAATGTGACGCTTCTTTCTGGCGGACAAAGAACCATGGCAGCCGTCGCCTTGCTCTTCGCTATTTATTTAGTCAAGCCAAGTCCATTCTGTGTGCTCGATGAAATTGATGCCGCCTTAGACGATGCAAATATTGGTCGTTTTTGTGAAACCTTGAGAGATTTCACCTCTAAGTCCCAATTCTTAATCATCACGCACAACAAGCGAACGATTTCTAATGCAGATACTGTATTTGGTGTAACCATGCCAGAAAAGGGGGTCTCTACACTTATTTCCATGCGATTTAATAAGAATGATGAGACGCAAATGATTTCGCTCTCTTAATCAATAATACTCAAACGCTTTTTTCTAACAGTGATTTATATTCCCTTTGAAATTTTTTCTCTAAGTTTAATCAGCCTGGGATTATCATCTATTTTGGTGCTTTGGTATTATTACGATCGTAAACAGAAACTGGCTTTTAATGAAGAGCAATTTGAAAAAGCCTTTTACTGCATAAAGTGTAATCACCTCTATTCGATAAAGCAAGATGTCGAAGTCAGTGATTGTCCGAAATGTGGATTCGAAAGTGGTCGTCTACAATTTTAAATATTTGCAAAACTGAATGATTGGTTTTGCTTTGTTCTCACACTTAGTTTTTTTTATCATCATATGGCGGATACAATAGCAGTTTTAGATTTCGGTTCACAATACACACAGGTCATCGCAAGACGCATTCGAGAGTTGAAGGTATTATCTCGGATCTATCCTTACACGACAAAAGCGAGTCAGCTTAAAAAAGAGGGTATTAAAGGCGTTATTCTTTCAGGAGGCCCTGCTTCTGTTTTGGCTAAAGGTGCACCCAAGCCAGACAAAAAAATATTTGAATTAGGTATCCCAGTCCTTGGTATTTGTTACGGGGAGCAACTCATGGCTCATATGCTTGGAGGTAAAGTATCTAAAAGTTCGCACAGAGAATTTGGTCACGGGACGCTAAAAATAGCCAAAAAAGGAAAGCTCTTTGCTGGCTTACCAAAGTCCTTGCGCGTATGGAATTCACATGGCGATCGCTTGTCCTCTTTGCCTAAAGGATTTGAAGCCATTGCATCGACAGAAAATTCTCCCTACGCAACCATTCAAAATGCGAGTAAAGATTTTTACGGAATGCAATTCCACCCAGAGGTCGCACACAGTGAACAAGGTATCGAAGTTTTAAGAAACTACGTCATCAAAATTTGCGGATGTAAGCAAGAGTGGTCTATGTCCAGTTATATTGAGCAGTCTATTCAAACAATCCGTGAGCAGGTCGGCGACAAGCGAGTTATTCTTGGATTGAGTGGAGGCGTTGATTCATCAGTTGCTGCCGCATTGATTCATCGTGCTATTGGTAAACAACTAACTTGTGTCTTTGTCGATAATGGGCTCCTTCGCCTCAACGAGCGAGAAAACGTCAAACGCCTCTACCAAGATCATTTTGATTTAGATGTTCGCATTGCACAAAAAAGTAATCTCTTTCTATCCCGATTAAAAGGCGTTTCCGACCCTGAGAAAAAACGAAAAATTATCGGGAATACCTTTGTTGAAGTATTTGACGAGGCAGTGACACGTCTTAAGCGTTCAGGAGACTATGCATTTCTTGCACAAGGGACACTATATCCAGATGTTATTGAATCGGTTGCTATTGACGGCAATCCTGCAGCCTTAATCAAAAGTCATCACAATGTTGGAGGCTTGCCGAAAAAGATGCAGCTAAAATTACTCGAACCCTTAAGAGAGCTATTTAAGGACGAAGTTCGTGAGCTTGGATCACAGTTAGGGCTTCCAAAAGAAGTTGTTTGGAGACAACCATTCCCAGGACCAGGTTTAGGCGTTCGTGTTATGGGCCCTATTCGTAAAAAAGATTTAGATGTCTTGAGAAAAGCAGATGCCATTCTTCACGAAGCAATGATGGAAGCTGATTTATATTATTCTGTCTGGCAGTCCTTTTGTGTTTTCTTGCCTGTTAAGACAGTGGGTGTGATGGGCGATGAGCGAACTTATGAAAATGTGATTGCTTTGCGAATCGTGGAAAGTGTGGATGCGATGACTGCTGATTGGGCACGAGTACCTTATGACGTACTGCGTACGGTTTCTAATCGCATCATTAATGAAGTGTCAGGTTGTAACCGAGTCGTCCTCGATATCAGTTCTAAGCCTCCAAGTACAATCGAGTGGGAATAATTGAATTTTTGCCAAATCAGCTTTACCTTAACGTAATGCACCTAAGTTTTTAACCTTATGAGTACCGATACCTTAGTTTTTTCAAATGATAATCGCTTCAAGAAGCAATTAGAGAACTTTTGTCAAAAGGGTGCTGTGGCTAAAGATGTTTCTAGCGTAGTCAGTGAAGTGCTAACGGCTGTTCAGAAAAAAGGAGACAGTGCTGTCCTCGCGTACACGAAACAATTTGATAAAGCTACTCTCAAGGCTTCCGACTTGAGAGTATCTGCTGAAGCTTTGAAGGCTTCCGAGCAAGCTCTATCCGCTTCTGACCGAAAAGTCATTCGTGAGGCGATTCGTCAGGTCAAAGATTTTCACAAACAGACGCTACCCAAAAATTGGTCAGCGATTAATCAGCAAGGGGGTCGAGTCGGCGAACGCTTCTATCCAATTGAGCGAGTGGGCTTATACATTCCTGGAGGAAACGTTCCCTTGGTTTCGACTGTAGTCATGACTGCTGTCCTAGCAAAATTAGCGGGCTGTCCTGAAATTGCGGTTTGTACACCTCCAGATGCAGACGGAGCTATTGCACCGGCTATGTTAGCTACTTTGTCTATTATCGGAATTAGCGAAGTTTATAAAATTGGTGGTGTTCAAGCGGTCGGTGCTATGACCTACGGAACCAAGACCGTTAAGCCAGTCGACAAAATTTACGGCCCGGGTAACGCATTTGTTATGGAGGCGAAACGCCAAGTATTGGGCACGGTCGGGATTGATCTTTTGCCAGGCCCTAGCGAATTGATGGTTATCGCAGATAGTAAAGCAAAGCCCGAATGGCTTGCAGCTGATTTATTGGCTCAAGCTGAGCACGGAAGCGGGAAGGAATTATTGTACTGCGTCAGTACTAGTAAAAGTTTGCTCAATCGTGTGAAAAGTGCCGCCGAGAAAGGACTCAAGTGGATCAATCATGCGGATAAATGTGCCAAGATTTTAAAAGAGAGAACACTTTTTGTCGCTTGTGCAAATATGGATCAAGCAGCTGAAGTTGCAAACTATGTAGCTCCAGAACACTTAGAGCTTCAAGTCGGGGACAACACCATTGATGCATTGACGAAAAAAATTCGTACCGCAGGGGCTATTTTACAAGGTTATTTGACACCGACAGTTTTAGGTGATTTTACTGCGGGTCCAAGTCATACCTTGCCTACAGGCCGTGCCGGTCGTTTTTACAGCGGACTCCAATTGATTGATTTTATGCGACGTACCAGCACTGTCCGCTACAATGCCAAAAGCTTAGAAAAAGCAGCGCCCGTTGTCCAAGCCTTTGCACGTTTAGAGCAGCTGGATGCGCATGGCCGTTCACTTGAGATTCGCTTAAAGAAAGATTCATGAGCGAACCATTTGATGCAGATAAATTAATCGTTTCATGGGTGAAGGAACTCGCACCTTATGTTCCTGGTGAACAACCACAAACTCAGGGCTGGGTGAAATTAAACACGAACGAAAATCCATACCCCGCTTCTCCAAAGATCGCAGAATCGATTCAGGAGCAAATCGATTTATTGAGACTTTACCCAGAGCCAACTAGCCAGGCCTTACGCTCGGCGATTGCTCAGCAATTTGATTTATCATCGGATCAGGTGATTATTGGTAATGGCTCCGATAACATTCTCGATATGATTACTCGAAGTTTTGTTGGGCTAGGGCAGGCAGGACATACCGTCCCCAGTTATTCTTTATACCCAGTGGTTGTTGCACTTTCGGGCGGTGATTTACTCAACATTCCTTTTGAGGAAAGCATGGAATTGCCAGTCGATGCGATTGCGAAAACACCAGCTTCGGTTTTCTTCCTGACGAATCCAAATGCACCGACTGGAGTTTGTTTCTCTTTAGAATCCATTGAAGCCGTGCTTAAAAAGATTAAAGGCATCTTAGTCGTTGATGAAGCCTATATCGATTTTGGAGGACAGTCAGCCATTCCTTTACTACAATCATACGACAACTTAATTGTCGTTCAGACTTTTTCTAAATCCTACAGCTTGGCAGGACTTCGAGTCGGCTATGCACTTGCGAGTCCGAAAATTATTCAGGTGCTCGATCGTGTTCGTGATGCCTATAATGTGGATCGCATTGCACAATCCATAGCCCAAGTCGCTCTAGAAGATCGTTCCCATTTTGAAGCAAACTGCGAAAAGATCATTCAGACCCGAAGTCAGAGTGAAGCCTTTTTTAAATCGCTTGATTGGTTCACTTATCCTTCTTCAGCCAATTTCCTTTTCACTCAACCCAAAGATGCGCAAGGGGCAACCGGACCAGAAGTCGCCGTGTCATTATTTGAATATTTAAAGTCCAAACACATTTTAGTTCGTTATTTTGGGTCGCATCCTTTAACTTGCTCTTTTCTTCGAGTCAGTATAGGAACAGATAATCAAATGAAAACCTTTAATGAGGGGATAGAATCATGGCTAAAGCAAGAACCGCAAAATTAACACGTAATACCAAAGAAACTCGCATACAAGCTGAGTTGAATATTGACGGATCGGGTGAATCATCAATCGATACGGGAATCCCTTTCTTTGATCACATGTTAACCTTATTTGCTCGTCATGGACTGTTTGATTTAACCGTCAAAGCCGAGGGCGATATTGATGTGGATTATCATCACACGGTTGAAGATACAGGAATTGTTCTCGGGCAATTAGTGAAAGATGCGCTTGCCGAAAAAAGGGGAATACGCCGTTACGGTTTCTTTTTGTTGCCGATGGACGAATGCCTAGCACGAGTGGCTATCGATCTCTCCAACCGCCAAGCCTTTGTTTATAAAGTCGAGTCTGGAGACCCTATGGTACGTGACTTTAATATCTGTCTCGTCAAAGAGTTCTTTCAAGCCTTTGCAAACGAAGCCTGCTGCAACCTTCACATAAATTTAGAATATGGTGAAGAGCCTCACCATGTAGCTGAAAGTATTTTTAAATCATTTGCACGAGCCCTAGATAGTGCCACCCAAATTGACCCCCGCTTAGGTGACAGTATTCCTACGACCAAAGGAATGCTATAAGTTAGGGACAATTCGGTATGTCAGCGTCTAGTAAAAGTCCAAAACTCGCAGTTATAGATTATGGAATGGGGAACCTCCGTTCCGTACTAAAAGCATGGCAATCAGTCGGGGCCGACGCCTATCTAATTCAATCGCCCGAGGAAGCCGAGTCTGCCGATGCACTTGTATTTCCTGGGCAAGGTGCGATTGTCGACACCATGCAATTGTTAGCCAAGACTGGCTTAGACCAACTCATTAAAGATTGGATTCAGAAAGACCGTCCCTTTTTTGGAATTTGCTTAGGCTTCCAAGCACTCTTTGAATTTTCAGAAGAAGGGGATACCCAAGGCCTTGGTATTTTTGAAGGTTCGGTTAAGCGATTCCCACCTGCTTCTGAGACGCAATTAAAAGTGCCTCACATGGGTTGGAATTCAGTCAGTTTTAATGATGACTCTGCACTCACTGATGGAATCAAAAGTGGTAATGACCAATTTTATTTTGTTCACAGTTATTATGTGGAGCCAAAGAATAAAGATTTACACTTATTCGAAACGGAATACGGAAAGCCATTTTGTTCGGGCATCCGCTCCGGAAATTGTGTCGCCGTCCAGTTTCATCCTGAAAAAAGTCAAGTTAAAGGATTGCAACTCTATTCAAACTTTTTAAAAACTCTTAATTCTTGAACTAATAAGCTAAGAAATAACAGCATATGGATCCAATTGGTATAGTACGACTCGGCGACGAAAATTTTGAGTTCCCAATCATGGAAGGGACAGAAGCTGAGCGTGCAATCGACTTGCGTACCCTCCGTAGTAAAACGGGTTATATCGCCTTTGATGAAGGTTACGGAAATACAGGATCATGCGAAAGCGGTATCACTTTTATTAATGGAGAGAAGGGCATCTTAAGACATCGTGGCTATCCTATTGAGCAACTGGCTGAGCAATCTTCATTTTTAGAAACGGCCTATTTAATTATTTATGGAGAGCTTCCTAGTGAAGTTGCCCTCAAGGCCTTCGAACGAAATATTTTAAGCAACGCCACACTCGATGGAAAAATGTACCCGATCTTTGAAGGCTTCCATCAAGACTCTCACCCCATGGCCATGCTATCATCGATTATTAATTCATTGTGTACCTACCATTCAGAGTACGCCACGAATAATCGTAAAGTTGACTTAGAGCATTTTGATGCCGCTTCTTCGATCTTGATGTCAAAGGCACGCACCATAGCTGCTATGATCTATCGTAAGAAGATGGGTCTGCCAATGATGGATTCCGACCCAAGCAAATCTTACTCAGAGGATTTTCTCAGTATGTTGCTATCGAAACCAGAAGTCCCATACGTGGACACATGCGGAGCCTCAAAAGCACTCGATCTATTTTTCTTACTCCATGCCGACCACGAACAAAATTGTTCGACATCTACCGTTCGTATGGTGGCCTCCAGCGGAACGAATTTATTCTCATCTATTTCAGCGGGTATCTCAGCACTTTGGGGCCCTTCACATGGAGGCGCAAATATGGCAGTGATTGAAATGCTTGAAGCGATTCATGCAACAGGCGATGATGGGACAGGCTTCATTGAAGCTGCAAAATCTGGACAAGCTAAACTCATGGGATTCGGTCACCGTGTTTATAAGAACTACGACCCAAGAGCGAAAATTTTAGGTAAAAGTGCGGTCAGTGTATTAGAAAAAATCGGTATCAACGACCCATTACTCGACATTGCTCGCCGACTAGAAAGAGCCGCTCTCGAAGATGACTATTTTGTTCAACGCAAACTCTATCCAAATGTTGATTTCTACAGTGGTATTATTCTCAAAGCGATTGGGATTCCCGTAGAGTTCTTTACTGTGATGTTTGCCCTTGGACGTATCCCAGGCTGGATGGCCAACTGGAAGGAAATTGCGGAAAACCCGAAAAGCCGTATCCATAGACCTAGACAAATTTATACTGGTCACAACGAACGCAACTTTGTCAAAATCGACAAACGTTCTTAGTGTAAGACAAGTATAGTCTCTTGAGGGATCGATCGATTCGTTAAGAATCGACTAAGGGAATTTCTTAGAATTAGGACTCTCCGCCTTCGGAACGAATAAAAGACTCAAGTTTATAGCCCGTTAAATCCTGTATCCCTTTTAATAGAAGCCACAAGGTATACATCGTAATCACCAAGCAGGGAATGGCGATAATGGGCCAACTCCAAAGCATCATCCGAGCCACCTCAGCATTATAGGCCTCGGTGCCACTTGGACTCACGACAATCCAACGAGCTAAGATAAAATTTAAGACCGCACTGAAAACAAAGGAAAATCCTAACCAGTAAGTACAACGTACCAAAAGTTGATCAAAGGCCGTACGACACTCTTTCTCATCCAGTGCCGATTCAATCTTTTCCACATCCATCAATTCTGGATTCAGCAAAAACGTGCGCACCAAAGGATAGGGGGTACGCAAAGATAGAATCACCGCCAAACCAATGATGGCAGGAATCGCCGCTTCCTTAACCGCAAACCATTCAGTCGGAATCTCTAAAATCCCAATGCCTCCTGTCAGCAGAACAGAAACCAATCCCAAAATTGAAATGAAATTATATTTCTTTCGTGTGATTAAATCATAGAAAAAATAACTGATTGGGAAGAGTAGAGCGATGATCAAAATCGGTACCGCTGTATTTTCAAAATAGGGTGACAACCAATCGCCCAAAAATTGATCCCCCTTATTTAAAATTAAAATAGGGAGTAAAATATTAAACCCCATGTTTAATAAAACATTCTCCTTCTTCGGGTCATTGGGAGAGCTTTTTCTTGGGGATGTCTCAACCGTGTTTTTTGGTTCGCTTACCGGTTCCATTTCGTTCATAAACAACAATAACTAAAAAATAATTTCAAATGTCAAAGACAAGTTCACTCCGTTGTTTAATCACCGCAGGGCCGACCCAAGAATTTATCGACCCAGTACGATTTATAAGCAATCCATCAACCGGTAAAATGGGTTTTGCTTTAGCCGAAGCCGCCCTCAAGCAAGGATGGTCAGTTGATCTCGTCTCGGGCCCCGTCAACCTCCAAGAACCCGATGGGGCCATACTCTATCCTGTAGTTTCTGCCGAATCTATGTACCATCAAGTCGATGCACTTTTTGATGGTTGTGACGTGTGTATCATGGCCGCTGGTGTCAGTGACTTCACTCCCATCGAATACTCAGAACACAAAGTTAGAAAAGATACAGCCAAGCGCACCCTGTATCTCTCAAAAACCATCGACATCTTAAAAACCATGGGCGAACGCAAACAAGAACAGTTTATTGTCGGCTTCGCTGCT
>WTIG01000084.1 GCA_011522825.1 Puniceicoccaceae bacterium | reverse complement strand
AAGCTATACCGTAAATTATTCTGACAAAAAAAGGCAAATGAAGACAGAAGTGAATGTGATCTTAGACAAGATCAACCTACATGGGTTTGAGTCTTTAACGGAAAAAGAAGCTGAAACGCTGAAAAAAGCTCATTCTCTCTTTGATAAATAAACACCTCATTCTTTTCTCCTAATTTTAAATTATTTATGCTACTGCTTCGGATTCATCGCTTACTAATAACAACTTTATTACTCCTGTTAACTGTCAGTCTGTTAAAAGCAGAGATTCAGCTGAGCGAAAAAGAAGCACAGGCCTTACAAGCACAAACACAATGGGCCTTGGAGTTGATCCGCTCGAATCATTATTTAAAAAATGAAATTCAATCGATCGACGGCGGCCAAATCATCGAAAATTTTGCGGAAAATTTAGATTACTCAAAACTTTATTTTCTCCGTTCCGATATAGAGGATTATTTATTTCGTTTTTCTGAATCTATGGAAGGCTTTTTAGAAAACGGTAATTTATATCCCGCTTTTGTCATTTATAATGATTTTATCGATCACTTTAAAACTCGCACTGATTGGGCTTTAAAGCGATTAGATGAACCCTTTGTTTTTGAAAAAGAGATTCTGTTTGAATCTGATCGAACCGAATCTCAATGGATGGAATCGCAAGCCGAAGCCGATGCGGTATGGAATGACTTCATCCACTACCAAGTACTCAACGAACTTCTTTCCTCTGCAGGTGAGGCAACCGATAGCTCTGATGAAGAGACAATCGATACTGAAGCACTCGAAAAACAATTGAATCGTTTGTTTTCCGACCAATCTTTTTTTGATGAAAAAATGGAGACCGTTATCGAAAAACTCAAACGTCGCTACAATAGAAATTTAGGCGTTTGGGAAGATAGAGAAGTGAGTGATATTCAGGAAACTTTTATCAATGCGATGACGCATGCTTTTGACCCGCATTCGAGTTTTCTTTCCACTCACACTTTAGAGAGCTTTAATTCTGCTGTAAAAAACTCCTTCGTTGGAATCGGCGCCCAACTCCAAGATGTTGATGGCATTTGCACGATCAAAGATATTTTACCCGGTGGCCCTGCTGAACGCTCGAATGAACTAAAGGCCGAAGACGAAATATTGGGAGTCGCACAAGGTGATGAAGAATTTGAGGATGTTATTGATATGCAATTACAATACATTGTTCGAAAGATCAAAGGTCCAAAAGAAAGCATTGTACGTTTATTAATTCGCCCAGGCGATTCCTCTGATCCTTCCGCACGAAAAATTGTTTCGCTAGTTCGCGATGAAGTTAAATTAACGGCCAATTTAGCCAGTGCCAAAGTGGTCACGCTTCCCAGTGAAGACCGAACAACGTCTATAGGCGTTATCGAACTGCCTTCTTTCTATGGTAATATTGGCTTCAGTAGTTCTTTAGGAACGACCAGTGATGACGTCGAAGAGTTAATTGAAAAACTCAAAGCCTATCATGTGGAAGGATTGATATTGGATTTAAGAAAAAATGGGGGCGGGCTTCTCAGTGAAGCCGTTCGCTTGACGGGCTTATTCATTCCCGTAGGCCCTGTTGTTCAGGTGGTCGATGCACGAGGAAAAAAACAAGTCTTACACGACCAACTCCCAAACATGGCTTGGAAAGGACCGCTTGTTGTATTGACCTCTAAATTCAGTGCTTCCGCTTCTGAAATTGTCGCCGGTGCTTTACAAGATCATGAACGAGCTTTGATTATTGGCGATAGTTCGACTCACGGAAAAGGCACGGTTCAAGAAATCTTCCACATGAATACACGTTCGCCTATGAGTTGGTTTCAGCCCGCTCATTCTCAGACTCCGCCTGTCGCTTCTAAGATCACAATCAAGCAATTCTTCCTTCCACAAGGCAGTTCCACTCAACTTAAAGGCGTTGCTTCCGACATTATTTTACCGTCCATTAATGAGCTTTTTCCCATTGCAGAATCTGATTTAGATAACCCTATCAATTGGGCATTAATTGAGCCAGTCAATTGGTATAACAACTGGGAAAAGATTCAGGTATCTAGCCCCTATCAAGAAGGCTTAATCGCCCATTTGGCTGAATTGAGCGAAGCTCGTAAAAAAGAAATGGAAGAGCTTATTTATCTCCAAGATCAAATTGATTGGCGGACCCAACGCTATGACGAAACCAAAATCTCTCTCAATTTAGAAACACGCATCGCCCAGCAACTCGAAGAAAAAATATTCAATGAGGCACTCGAAGAACGTTACGATGCACTAAAAACAAACCCTTATGAACAAGAAGCGGTTCTCTTAGATATTCGAGTTGAACAAGAAGCCGATTCTCAAAACCTAAAAGACTCATTTACGACCAATGAATCCGAAGAAGGTTCTGAGCAAGCAAAAGAAGTGATTGAAGATGAAGAAGACGAGCCCGCATATGATATTCACTTACGAGAAAGTCTTCGCATTATACGCGATTGGGTATTGTGGGAAACCAATCCTCTAACAGAGGAAGTCGAGTTCAGCTTATTGTAGAATTAAACC
>WTIG01000202.1 GCA_011522825.1 Puniceicoccaceae bacterium | reverse complement strand
AGACATAGCTGGATCTGCGTCAATAAACCAAATAGATGCATCGGTTAAACCACCATGTTTTGCCAACAATTCTATGACTCCATAGATATTATCTCCGCTTCTCGTTCTTTCGAGTTTTGCTTGTGTGATTGTTTTCACTCTAGCACCACCAGAAGAGTAGTTAATGTAAGTTTGGCCAATAGCTCTGAGATTGGACTGAGATTTAAGTTGCTGAGCTCTTTGTTGAACATTTCCAACAACTGGGATCAAAATACTGGCAAGAACACCAATGATCGCTACCACAGTCAGTAGCTCAATTAGGGTAAACCCTGAAAGTTTGTTAATTTGTTTTTTCATTTTGTTCATAAAATCAAATCTTTAATGGGTGTAAATACTTATCTTGGTAATGCTAATAAGGAAGTGGATATTTCTCACATAAAGCTATAGCGATTGCCTTCGCTTCGGCAATTTTTTCCTCATCTTCTATATTATCTAATACTAGATTGATGGCTTCTGCGATTTTAATCATATCTTCTTCAACCATACCTCGGCTAGTCACGGCAGGTGTCCCAATTCGAATACCACTTGTTTGGAATGGGCTTCGGGTTTCTCCAGGGACTGTGTTTTTATTTGCTGTGATGTTGGCTTTATCGAGAGCAATTTGAGCGACTTTACCTGTTAATTCTGGATATTTCACCCTAAGGTCGATCATGAATAAATGATTATCTGTACCGCCACTGACTACCGTATGACCTTTTTCAATGAGGGCATTCGCTAAGGCATTCGCATTTTTCGCTACTTGTTTTTGATAGGCCTTAAATTCATCACTTTGTGCTTCTTTAAAGCAGGTCGCTTTAGCTGCAATGACATGCATCAAAGGTCCGCCTTGCGTTCCAGGGAAAACAGCCGTGTCGATTTTCTTTGCATGTTCTTCCTTACATAAAATAAGTCCACCTCTAGGACCACGCAAAGTTTTATGCGTGGTGGTGGTGACAAAATCTGCATGTGGGACTGGAGATGGATGCACACCGGAAGCAACGAGTCCAGCGATGTGAGCGATATCCGCTAACAGATAGGCACCCACTGATTTAGCGATTGCACCCATTCGCTCGAAATCAATCACTCGGGAATACGCTGAAGCACCAACCGTGATCATCTTCGGCTGCTCTTTTTTTGCACTTGCTTCAATCGCATCATAGTCGATTAAGCCTTTGTCGCTACTAACTCCATAATGAACGACCTCGTGATAGATACCACTGAAGTTCATAGGATGTCCGTGTGTAAGGTGTCCACCGTCCGACAAATTCATGGTTAGAATCTTATCACCTGGTTTTAGAACAGATAGATATACAGCAGCATTGGCTTGGCTTCCAGCATGTGGTTGTACGTTAGCGTGATCAGCGCCGAAGAGTGCTTTAGCTCGTTCAATAGCAATTGTCTCGATAGAATCAACGAATTCGCAACCTCCGTAGTAACGCTTTTTAGGATAGCCCTCTGCATACTTATTTGTGAGAATACTTCCTTGGGATTCCATGATGGCAGGGTAGGTGAAATTTTCAGAAGCAATTAACTCAATATGAGATTGTTGCCTTTGCTTTTCTTTCCCGATTAATTGTGCGATTTCAGGATCTAATTGTTCCAATGGTGTGTCATTGAGTGGATTCATAATAAGTGTAAATTAACCTCAAATAAATTAGTTGATGTAAGATATGTTAATTAAAAAGGCCATTCCCACTTTGATTTATTGATTTCATCTATGGGATTCGGCAAGTTTGTTTGTTTAGCTTCTGTAGAAGAACCGATGGAATCTGCATCATTTGTCAATGATGGAGATAGATTATTTCTAGAAAAAGGCTCTGATTCTTGGATTTTTGGATTATCACTCCAAATAGGCCACCACCATGGGCTACTCGGTGATGGATTGATCGTATCACGATTAGACCAATTTGAAACTAAAGGCATCGTTTGCTGTCCCTGAGCATTTATCAGATTAATTTGTTCGAGTAATTTTAAAGTAAAAGAAACCTCAGCATTCAGCAGATTAAGCTTTTGCGAATTTTTGGGTGCGGCCTTTAAAATCTTATTTGGGAAGCCATCGAGGGGCCGGTTGGCTTCATAAACAAATACGAGAAAAGCACTTCCTATGTATTTCAATCGCATGCGGATGCCATCTTCTAAATTGATTAGACATCCTCTGCCAGAAAGATACCAGCTACCTTTAATTTTTGAATCAGATGCTAAATTTACGCCTCCAAATCGATTAAATTTCATAATCTCGACGGCATTTGGTTGAGTCTCATCAAGTGTTATCCATTCTCCTCGATAAAATTTTAGCAAGGATTTGTAATTAAATTGGGAAAGCGATATATTGTTTTGCTGAGCTAGAATCTGTTGATTTTTTGACCAATCGGACTCGTTGAAATCGCTCGGGCTTTGTTTAATCAGTTTATAATCAGCTACTTCTTCATTGATGACTGAACCTGGGGCAAAATCAAATAGTTTCACTCTGTTTTCATTACGGTTATCAATAATGCTGTAAGAGC
>WTIG01000095.1 GCA_011522825.1 Puniceicoccaceae bacterium | reverse complement strand
GCTCATGATCATTATCTATTCTCGAAATATGCGGAGCTCCTGGCAAAAAGCCATTATAGCCCGCAGCAATAATTCGATTTTTATGAATACCCTTAGAAACAATGACACAACCAACATTCAACCTTTGGCAAGCAGAACGGGTCGCAATTAGAAATGCGGTTGCCATAAAGTACTCATCCCATGATGGACGGCCTTCTAAGCCTTCCGCTACTTCGACTATGGTATCTATTAAATTTAAATGGCTCATGATGAAAAAAAGAAGATTAATTTGGGTAAAATGTAAGCTTCAAAAACCCCTCTGGTAGTAGAGCTATATGTCTTGGCTGATTAAGCCATTCTAAAATTTGTTCATCAAAAAGTTCCGACAAAGAAGATTGGTAAACTTTAGGATTACTCGCTAAAGAATTTTTATTTCGTAAGAAAATAATCATTGGATCAAGATTACTTAACGAGGGGTCTTCATTCAACTCATAAACATAGTCTATTATGGCTCCTTCTGTAAATTCTGCCGCATCATAGCTTTCTATGATCTCAACTCTTAAAATTCGATTATTTAAAAAATTCCTTTCACTTTCTTTCAACTTAGGGGTGAATAAGGCTAGAAGACGAGGATCAAAAAAAGTATTTTCGTAAAGTATACCCTTATCTACAGATTCTGTATTGAATTCCATACGATTTAAGTTAAAAGATTCCTCAAGTTCAACTTTTGGCTCAAATGAAACGAACTCTGCATCACTTAAGATACGCTTTTTAGGGAACACTGTAGAGCCATAATTCCATCGAGTTGGAATAAATATTGGAGCTGTATCAAAAAGCTCTAGTGCAGCTGTACTACTATATAAATCTTCTAAATTGCCCTCTTGAATAAAGTGAAAATCACTACCTGTTTCAGAAAATTGAAAATTTAATGGTGTATCAAATCGAACAAAATAAAAGAGACAAAAAATGACCAACCCTATGCCTGTAGCATTTCTAAGGATCGGTAATTTATAAAAAAATAACCGCCAATAGCTCTTTATTTTATGGATGAGGAATTGTAGCCCAGACTTCATCTTATCAGCTAATCATATCACAAGCCATTCAGTGCCTTAGACTGACCTAGGATTTGTATATTCTTGTATCCAGCATCTTCCACCATACTGCATAAATTTAAAAATGATTCTAAATCCATTTGGCTATCTGAACGGATGATTAAACTTGTTCCTTTTCTTGATGCGTCTTTTTGCAAGTAATTGATCAATGCTGATTCAATTGTTTGCATATTAAAAATGCCTCCATCAAAAAATATCGTTTCTGAATTTTCTAATGTTAAAATCACAACATTTGAATGAGACGCATGTACCTGTAAATCCGTTTTTACAAAATCAATATTCATGCCCGGTAAAGTTACTAAACGAGTGAACAATATCGCAAATAACAAACCGATAAAGGCTAGATCGATCAAAATAACTAAATTGAATGGAGTCCCTCTATTACTTTGCCTACGATGGACTCTTAATCGTCCTTGAAAAAGCGGTTGGCTGGCACTTTCAACAAAAGTTAATGATTCATCTCTGGAATTATCCATGCTCACTATCCGCATTAATATTAGTCGCCTGACTTTTGCCTAAAGAAATAGCCCTTTCTTCGAGTATAACTTCTAATAATTCAGAAGAAAGCCATTCGTAGTCATGAATGACATGGGTGATCCTTACTTCCAAAAAATGGTGGCCTGCCGTAGCAAAAATACAAATAACAAGCCCTAGGGCAGAACTGAATAAAGCCTTTGCTAATGCCGCTATAAGCATCCCGCTAGCCCCATCAAAAAAGGACAAATTGCTAATGATTTCAATACCCGCAATCAAAGTACCCAAAAATCCGCTTAGAGGACTGATACGAGCGACAACAGAAAGAATACCAATACGTCGCTCTAAGCTAGGAATTTCTAAACTTAAGCGCTTTCTTAAATGAGCCATGATCAAATCAACATTTGCATCATAATTTAAAAGTACTGTTTTAACTAGGTGTGCTGCTGAACCGCCCATTTCTTCGCATAGTGCGACCGCTTCAACTAAACGACCCTTTTTCAAAAGGTTCTTAATCCCAGAAATAAACTCTTGTACATTTATCTGCCCTCTATGCAAAAAGAGCGTTCTTTCCAAAAAGACGATAAAACCAATAAATGCCAAAGCAAGTAATGGGAACATCATGGGTCCAACATCTAAAAAAATGTTTAATTCATCTAATTCCATAAGCACTAAAGTTCTAATAGTAATTGTTTGGCAAGTTGATACCCTGGCAAGTTATAAGCAATAATCATACGATATATTTTTTTACACTCATCCACTTCGTTATCGGTATTTAGGTGGTCACACAATAAAAATAAACTACGAGCAATCCAATAACTTTCAATTGAAGAAAAGCCTCCTGTGCGTACACCTGAATCGATAAAATCATCAATAATCGATAAAATTACTTTATTAGAAAGACTGGTTTGGTCGATTTTACTGAAAATAAAAGCTAGTTTATAGCGCACCTCTAGTTGAAATTCTTTAGGTAAATC
>WTIG01000046.1 GCA_011522825.1 Puniceicoccaceae bacterium | reverse complement strand
TCCTATGTCTGTTGCGTGAAACGAAAATTCCGTGATGACACGACTGTATTCACTGACTCAATTAGCAATTTAATTTCATTTATTGAAAAGAATCAAAATATTGGCATCCAAAATTTGCCTTACAAGTTCCTTTCCATACCAAAGCCAGCTACTGAAAATAAGTCGGGTGACAATAAAGAGGGCACTGAAAATGATGCTACTTCAAATAATTCTGACAGTCATACAGATGAAGAAACCAATAAAATTACTGAGGTCATTCGCAATGTTCGATGGCTGATATCCGAGGGCTATGTGACTGAATACAGCGATGGAAAACTTTTGATTCACCCAATGGCAGAAGCAAATCATTCCATCAAGAATGAGGAAAAAAATACTTTAAAAGAATCTAGTCAATCCGTTGATAATGCTGAACCATCAACCGAAAACGTTAATGCGTCGGAAGAAAAAACTGCTATGACAAGTGATTCTGAAGCATCTTCTTCTGCGAATTGTAATATCGTCCAAGAAACAGAAAATAATAACTTGGAAGAGAAAAGCACCAAGGAAACTACAGCAGAGTAAGTCTGTTTTTCAACCAGATTAGCTTTTAGCCTCTTGGGTTAATATAGGTTCGATTCACACGTTTCGTTATAGAGCAGAGTATTTCCCATGGGATTGTCTTAGACCGTTCACTAAACAATTCTAAGCTAATTGTTTGGGTCTTGGAAGCACCAATTAGAATAGCGGTTTCTCCAGTTTCGACAACATCGAGTTCGGTGACATCAACGATTATTTGATCCATAGTGATTTGACCAATGATAGGGCATAATTGATCACGAATTATAACCGATCCTTTTTCACCATAGGCAATGGGAATTCCATCACCGTAACCTGCGGTTAAAATAGCAATTTTTGAATCTTTCTTTAAAATATATTTACGTCCATAACTGATGGAAGTTCCCTTCGGTAATTTTTTAATTAAGCCAATTTTTGTATAAAAACTCAGGGTAGGGGAAATATTTAGCTTACCCAGATTTGATTTCTCATTAGATAGAACTCCATACTGCAAAAGTCCTATTCTAACTGCATTGAAGGCAGGGTATTTATGTAGATCCCAAAAAGAGGCAGAATTATCGGCATGTATTTTTAGATTTTTGGGCAATGGCTGGGAATTCAATAAGGCTTCCATACGCTGTCTCTGCAAAAGTGTGAATTCTGGGTCATTTATAGGGTCTGAAAAATGGGTATAAATTCCAGATAAGTTAATGAAATTCATACTTTGAACTAGATTAAAACACTCAGTAAAATCTTCATACCAAATGCCAAGCCGTCCCATACCTGTATCGACTTCAAGATATATATATACAGACGTATTAACGGCTTCACAGACTCTGTTTAACCTATGCAATTCCTCTATACTACTGATAGTTGGAATGAAGTCTGAATTCGGAATAAAATGCTCTTCCCCAGGCAATAAGGCACCTAGGAGTAGAATAGGCCAGCCTACACCTATATTTCTTATTTCAAATGCTTCATGAATATTGGCTACAGCAAAAGCTTTGATTCCAGATTGAAGACTTCTTTCCACGATTTGGGGTAGGCCATGTCCATAAGCATCGGCTTTAACGACAGAAACAAATTCTAAATGCTTAGGTAGTGCATTTTTAATATTTTTTAAGTTTCGCTCGTAAGCTGAAAGATCGATCTCTGTCCAAGCACGTAAAGGTATCATGATACAATTTATTTCAGAAGTTTATTTTCGATTCCATTTTACGTAAGTATTACTTGCGGGAAATAAATGCGATGTATCCACCTCAGGATTGTTTAGAAGTTCTATGACATTTAAAAATTGATTAGGAGAGTAATTGATTTCTTTTACTTCTACAGTCGGAGTTGACCAAGTTTTCATTTGCGGAATATAGAAAAAACTCCCATGCAATTCGGATAATTCTTCTAATCTATATTGCTGAATCACAGGCTTTATCTTAAGATTTTGATCGATTTTCAAAACATTCCATGAATGACGCCCATTTTCAGTTAATAGATAATTGTCTGTACCTTTTTCTATCTCTTTCTCGAATAATAGAAGTGCAGAAAGATAAAGTCCGTTGTATTGTGTGAGTTTAGCAGAAATGCAACAGGTCTTTAAAAGCCCTTGAATCATCATTTGAGTTACCCTGATACCTAATGTAGAGCCAGGGCTATGCGGCGTATAAAAACGGCTGATTTCAGCCTTATCAATTGAAGCTTCGGATAGAGTACTTTTTAGGTTTTCAACGAGATCCTCGAAAGGCTGGCCATTAAACTTACGCTGACAAATCCAATTATCCGTATCCTTAAATAAGCCTATAAAATTCTCTTTATGGCTACAATCTATAACTAAAGAATACATGAGTTTTGAGAATCAGAAAATTATTGTTTCTTAAAGTAGTTTTTTTGTTTTTCCGATATTTCTATTTTTAGCGTTTCCATTACCACTAGTAAATCTTCCCAAAACAATCGTTTTGTTTCTATGGAATCTTTCAATAATAGGTATGATGGATTAAAGGTTGATAGAACAGGATATCC
>WTIG01000004.1 GCA_011522825.1 Puniceicoccaceae bacterium | reverse complement strand
TTTTCTTTTGGTTCAGTGTATTCTTTTTTAAAGTTCTAAGACATTCATTTATCATTTTAATGGGATCATCAACATCAAGTTCTTTGGTATGAATATCAGCAAGCAGTTGCCTTTCTTCATTTGTTTCAATAAGTGATTCAGTATCAATAGAACTAATATTTGTTGTTTCGTAAAATTCAGCGAGTAGTTTGGATAGGAATTTTCCAGTTAAACTCTTTTTGTGGATAGAACCAGAATCGATCGTATAGGCAATTTGTTTTCCGTACTCGGGGAATTTTAAAGTTAGATACAAAAGTTCCCAATGCGTTTGTGTCAAGGGTGAGTCTTCAATTTTCTGCTTATTCGGTTCAGTTTCATTTTCTTGATTATTTTTCTGATAGCTAGATTGTCTCGCTTTCAATTTTTTAAATTCAACGAAATCCTTGGTGAGGCTTTGCATACTTATTTGCGCGTTTTTGCTAACCTCTTGCAAATAATCTTCTTGGGCGATTTCTGATTTTAAGTGACTGAGTAATTCAAATATGTGTTTGGATGCTTTTATTTTCTCCTGTGTGGAAGAGGAAGAACCGTTTGGAAGTAGAGTGTCTAATAATAATTGGATCGGCCCAAATGCTTTGGTACGCAAAGCATCGAGTGCTTCGATCCCATGAGTACAAAGCAAATCATCGGGGTCGCTTTTTTCTGGAAGGGTTAAGTAGCTAAATTCTAGCCCAACTTTAAACGTTAAAGGTAGGGTACGAAGAGCGGCTTTCTTACCAGCTGCATCACCATCTAGTAAGCATTCAATTTTTGAGGGTTCATATCGCCTCAATAAGAGTAATTGTTCTTCAGTGATAGCAGTACCTTGTGGGGCAATTGCGGTATTGAGACCGAGTGACCAGCATCGAATGGCATCTAGCTGTCCTTCTACGAGAATGAAATACGGTGTTGATTTAAGATGTTTTCGGGCATGGTCCATGCCAAATAACAATTTGCTTTTATGAAACAGTAGCGTCTCAGGTGAATTGACATATTTAGCTTTTTGCGAGGGGTCATCTTCTGGGGTTTGTTCCAGTTGCCTTGCGGTAAAAGCAATGACTCGTGCGTTAATGTCTCTTATTGGAATCATTAATCGCCCGCGAAAACGTGGCTTTAATTGTGAAAATTGATTGGCTCTTTCGTTTACAAAAAAGAGTCCGGACGCTTTACAGGCTTCAATTGAAAATTGTTTTTTTTCTAGTGCTAATGCGAGAGCCTTAGAGCTAGTCGGAGCATAGCCGATTTTATATTCCTTGGCTACATCGAGTGAGAATCGTCTTTGGTTCTGCCAATATAAGCGGACAGGTTCAGCTTCATCACTTTTAATGAAATAGTTATGAAACCATTCGGTGGCAAAGGCATGAATTTCTAGAGCTTGTTTACGAAGCGAGAGTTCTTTTGGGCTTTGATTGCCTTTGTCATATTGAATTGGGATGTTGAATTTTTGAGATAAGAACTCAACAGCTTCGTAGAATTCTAAGTTTTCTACCTTCATGATAAAGGAATAACAGTCACCACCTTCACCAGTACTGAAGCATTTGAAAAACCCTTTATCTGGGTGAACGTAAAAGGAGGGGGTTTTTTCTTGGGTAAAGGGGCTTAATCCACTCCATGATCGGCCAGATTGCTTGAGTTGCACATAAGGCATTACGACATCAACAAGATTGAGTTGTGCTTTTAAAGTTTCAATGGATTGCTTAGAGATCGATGGCACTTTGATTTGTGTGCTTAGAGGGGAGGATTTTAGGGTAGCCTCGAAATGGCTGCTTCGGCTTCGGAACGCTGAGGGTGATTAGGGGCAAGTGTAATAAATTTAGTGTAGTACTCCTTTGCTTTGAATCGGTAGCGACTATTGCGATCATAGGCACGAGCCAATGAAAGGGTAATTTCTGGGCTATTTGGAAATTGTTTAGAGGCACTCAAAAGTTCAGACAAAAAGCGAATTTCTGATTTTGTTTTCTTAGCAATATTTAGGTAGTTGATTGTGTAAACAATATTGCCTGGTTGGTAGCGGATAGCTTGAAGGGCTGCTGATTCAGCTGTGTTGAATTCTTCATTAGCAAAATAAACTTGAGCAATGCGATCCCATATTTCATGACGGCTTGGGCTATTATCTAAAACTTTTCGATACAGTTCTGCTGCGGTATCTAGATCATTGATTAAAACGGATTCATTGGCTTGTGCGATCAAAGCACTGATTTCAGCAGCAGTCAGTTTACTTTGGCTGAGGGTGGCTATGGTTGTTGGGTCAAAGGCTTCGCCAAATTCAGACGTTTCAAAATCACTCAAATAAGGATCTGCAGGTTCAATTTCAATTTCTGGATTGAATGCAGCTGGCGAAGAATCAGTAGATTCTGCTTCTTCGAGAAAAGGTTTGGCTACTTGATTGGCATAAGCTTCTAAGTCTTCAATATTTTTGATGGACCCCGCCTTACTAGAGTCAATGGGTGCCGACTTGTAGTTATTTGATTGGCTCGATGCGTTTTGCTGTTTTTCTTCTAGCTTTTGGCTGACAATTTGTGGCAATTCAGAA
>WTIG01000208.1 GCA_011522825.1 Puniceicoccaceae bacterium | reverse complement strand
GCTATACTCATTAGGGTTAAACTGAAAATTATGTTTTTGTATATGGGCATTACGGTTTCTTTATCTTTTTTAGGAAATTTTGAATCTCAGTTAACTTTAATTTTGTCGTCTTATGGGTCAAGCGAGGAAATCTAGCTCCGACTTTATAATATTCTTTTTGTGTGTGCGCATATAAACACATTAAGCGATTTGACTCAGTTTGAATGGACTTAAATCCAACAGTTTCTGCTAAAATACGAATGGTATGAATTTTCAATAAGATGCTTAATGGCAAGGGAATGGGACCAAAGCGGTCAATGAGCTCAGTTTGAATGTCTTGTATTTGCTTGATATTTATAGCCATAGATAAAGCTCTATGAAAATGAATTCGTATACTAGACTCATTAATATAATCCTTAGGAATAGACGCATATGAAATAGTTTGTTTTTCTTTTTCTTGCTGAATCAATTCCCTAGGATGTTTTTTCTGAGTAATTTTACCATCACTTGGCTCACCATACAGGATAAAATCAAGGTTCACTTCTGCAGTAATTCGATTGGAATGCGGTTCATTTTTTAATCGAGCGATACTTTCTTTGAGCAATTGACAATAGAGCTCAAATCCAATCGTGGAAATATGTCCACTTTGTTCTGCTCCAAGGATATTTCCAGCACCCCTCAATTCTAAATCACGCATGGCTATCTTAAATCCTGCACCTAATTGATTGTACTGTTTTAAAGTACTTAACCGTTTGTGCGCAGCTTCAACTAAAGCAACATGTCTGTGAAGAAATAAGTAGGCATACGCTTGTTTAGTAAATCGACCTACACGCCCTCTGATTTGATAGAGTTGCGCTAATCCAAATCTATCAGCACCTTCTATGATCAGTGTATTACAATTAGGAATATCTATACCCGATTCGATAATAGTTGTGCAGACTAAGACATCGAATTCACCATTGATAAAAGCGATCATTATCTTTTCTAGCTCACCCTCATCCATTTGTCCGTGACCAACCGCTATTTTTAAATCCGGAAGTTGCTCTCGTAAACGAAAGGCGACGGATTCAATGGATTCAACTCGATTATGGAGATAGAAAACCTGACCTTTTCTGTCCGTTTCAAAACGGATCGCCTTCTTGATTAGATTTAAATCATAGCTTTTAACAATCGTTTCAATTGGTTTCCGTTCTTGAGGTGGGCTTTCTATAACACTCATCGAGCGAGCGCCTGATAGTGCAAGGTGTAAGGTGCGTGGAATGGGTGTCGCAGTAAGCGTTAAGATATCAACGTTATGAGCGATTTCTTTGATTTTCTCTTTTTGCTTAACGCCAAACCGTTGTTCTTCATCTACAATGAGTAAGCCTAAATTATAAAAGTGTACGTCTTTGCTTAATAATCGATGCGTACCGATTATTAAATCAATTTTACCTTCACTTAACTCTGAAAGAATTCGTTTATTTTTAAAATTTGAATAAAAGCCACTGACACAATTTATCGTTATGGGAAATTCTTTAAAACGTTCTGTAAAGGTTAGATAGTGTTGCTGACATAAGACCGTAGTCGGAACCATAATAGCTACCTGTTTACCTGCATTAATGGCCTTAAATGCAGCTCTTATTGCTACCTCTGTTTTTCCGTAGCCGACATCACCACAAATTAAGCGATCCATCGGCTTATTAGACTCCATGTCTCTTTTAGTATCTTCGATGGCTAGGAGTTGATCCCTTGTTTCAGTATAAGGAAATTCGGCCTCAAAGAGTTTTTGCCAGGGATGGTCCTTAGGGAAGGCATAACCCTCTGCATAAGTTCTTTCTGCATTTATTTTAAGTAATTTAGATGCGTAATCAAAAGTAGCATACTCAGCATTTGTTCGTGTCTTGATCCATTGTGTAGAACCAATTTTAGCTAGTTTAGGTTTCTTTTTTGAAAAACTAAGGTAGCGAGTGAGTAAATGCGCCTCTCTAATTGGAACATGCAAAATCATAGATTGATCGAATTCAACGGTAATGACTTCCGATTGACTGCCGTTCACATCGATTTGAGTTACCTCCTTGTAACGACATAAGCCGTGCTGAAGGTGTACAAGTAAATCACCCTGTATTAATTCCGAAAAATCTAATAAATGAAGTACCTGTGAATTATTCGATTTTTTATTATCAGAAGCGATTTCTGGCTTGTTGCCAATCAAGATCGATTCTTCGATTAAAATAAATCCCTTCTTGTAAAAAGGTGCATTCTTAGAGGGTAAGATATAGGTAGATTCTAAAAGGTTTGATTCAAAAAATTCAATCTGACCTCGATCCATGAATTCAATTAAATCGATGGTGTCCAAAATCAGATCTCTATTTATCTTATTTTTCAGAGCACAATATATTTTGGGAGGAAATTTATTTTTGAAAATTTTTGAAAGCGAAAGAAATGCGCTTTTTGTTGTATCCAGAATATTTGAACTATCTGTTTCTTCTATTTTTTGATTACTTGATCCAGTAAATGATTCCTTAGTACCGCTTACGAAAGAGGACTTCGTGGAATCTTTGAATAAGTTGTTATTTAAATCAAATTCACAAATACCTATGTAT
>WTIG01000067.1 GCA_011522825.1 Puniceicoccaceae bacterium | reverse complement strand
CCCGTTAGCTCAAGTGCTGTAGCAATAGGATATCCACTTAATTGCTTTAATAAATCGGCCATCGGTTGATTTAGGTTTATTTTTTCCGCCTTCTCTTTTGAGGCAAATGAATGTTCTGGTAAAAACCTTGAAGGATTATCTTCTAACTTCTCAAGCCAGATTCCTTCTTTATCTATTCTAGCTTTAACATTTCTATCTGCCGAACAAGAAACGCCTAAGCCGATTGGGCAAGAAGCTCCGTGTCTGGGTAGCCTAATCACTCGAACATCAAGAGCAAAATAGCGTCCTCCAAATTGTGCGCCATAACCCATTTCTCGAGTATAAGCCAACAATTCCTTTTCGAATTCAATATCTCTAAAGGCTCTGCCATATTCATTGCCTATGGTCGGTAAATCATCATAATAACGAGCAGATGCCAGTTTCACTGTTTTCATGCAAGCTTCAGCAGACGTTCCGCCAATAACAAACGCAATATGATATGGCGGGCATGCAGAAGTTCCTAATGTAGCCATTTTTTCAATGCAAAATTTAGCCAAACTTGATGGATTCAATACAGCTTTAGTTTCTTGATAAAAAAATGTTTTGTTAGCTGAACCACCACCTTTGGTCATGAATAAAAATTCATAAGCACTACCTGTTGTTGAATGTAGGTCTACTTGTGCAGGTAAATTAGTCCCAGTGTTTTTCTCTTCATAGAGACTTAAGGGTGCCATTTGCGAATACCTTAGATTTTCTTTAGTAAAAGCATCATAGATTCCTTTTGTAATAAATAATTCATCGTCAGCATTTGACCAAACACCTTCTCCCTTTTTTCCAAAAACTATACTTGTTCCCGTGTCTTGGCAAAGTGGCAGTACGCCATGTACTGCGATCGATGCATTTTTAATTAAAGTATAAGCGACTCTACGATCATTTTCAGTTGCGTCGTCATCATCGAAGATGGCAGCGACTTGCTCAAGATGAGAAGTTCTCAATTTGAAAGAGATCTCACGCATGGCAAATTCGGAAAGAAAACTTAAACCTTCCGCATCGACTTTTAAAACCTCTTGCCCGTTAAAATTAGTGGTTTCTACAAACTTATTCGTTAGCAAGTTGTACTGAGTGCTGTCCTTACTTGAAGATTGGAATACCTTTTCATAATGGAATTGGCCTGAATTAGAATTCATTTTTTAGAATTTATGGTAATTGTAATAGACTAGTTAAATGAGCGTCCACAACCACAAGTACTGGAAGCATTAGGATTTTGGATTTCAAATCCTTTGCCAGTTAAACCATCATCAAAATGAATCGTGCAACCATTTAAATAAGATAAACTAGACGGATCTATAAGAACAACAATGCCCCCCTTCTCAACTTTGTTATCGCCCTCTTTTTCGCAATCAAAGGACATTCCGTATTCAAAACCAGAACAACCGCCTGCCTCAACAAATATACGCATATGCTGATCTTTTTGAGCACTTTCATTACTCAACTGAGTTATTTGTTTGATTGCTGAATCTGATAAATTTATCATATCTTACTAATAATAGTGCATTACTTTTTGTCAAACATTGCAAATCTATCCGAAAGGATTTAGATTACTGTACTATAATTTAAGAAAATTTTTTATAAATATTTATGTCAGGCCCTTTTCTCAGTCAAAGTCAGAAGCAAACACAATCATTAACGATTGCGCCACAATTGCAGAACTCACTAAAAATTTTACAATCGGCATCCTTTGATCTAAGAACTGCAATTCTCACTGAACTACAAAGAAACCCACTTCTTGAGGAACTGCCAATAGAAGGCGTTAGCGTAGAGGCTGAATCCGAACTCATACAAGAAAACAGTGATTCTAGAAATGATGAATTAGACTTTGATAGCGATGATTTCAGCATTCTAGAAAAAATATCGGATGACTACATGGAGAATCAAATGACGGACACTGTTATATCGGGTTCCGATTTACAAATACAGGAACGAAGAGATCACTTTTTAAATTCGCTGACTCAAGAAGAGTCATTGCAACAACACCTAATTGATCAAATCACATTATGCGATTGTGATGAAACCACGAAAGAAAATCTCGTTTTACTCATTGGTAGTTTAGATGAAAATGGATATCTGAATGAATCGCCTTCTAACCTTTCCCTACAATTGAATATTCCTTACCCACAATTTTTAGAGGCTTTAGATATACTTAAGACTTTTAATCCAGCAGGTATCGGAGCTAAGGACCTGCAAGAATGCTTGCTAATACAACTTAAAAGAAAACAAAAGGAAGATTCATTAGCCCATACCATAATTGATGAGACTTACCCCCTATTGTTGAGAAGAAGAATTCAAGAAATTGCTAAAAAACTTAAAGTTAGTGACGAAGCTATACAAAAAGCACTTGAAGAAATTGCTAGCATGGATCCATCCCCCGGGAAACGATTCAGTGCTGATACCAAGAACGTGATTGAGCCAGATATAAAAATTTACTTAGAGGACGATATTTGGAAGATTGAATTAAATAATGAATACATCCCTAAATTAAGAATCAGTCAAAAGTACAAAGATCTACTGGCACAAGGAAACCTC
>WTIG01000077.1 GCA_011522825.1 Puniceicoccaceae bacterium | reverse complement strand
AAATATGTTTATGCTAAAGGTAGAGGTTCCATAGCCTCACCCGCAGGACCTTCCCCAGGAGACAGAGTATTTGATGAATATTTCATGCATCATAACGGAACAGATTATAAGGCAAGATTAAATTATGGACAAGCGGGTAGATTTGTATTTTATGATTCAGATGTAGCAACTTATAATGCAAATACTATGCCACTTACACAAGAGTTTTTTGCATGGAATAATGGAGATTTAACTACTGGCGATCCTAAATCATTATTAAGATTAGCACCAGACGGAACTATTTCGTTCAATGGTGATGGCATAACAAACGATTTTACAAGTGCATTAGCAAATATTACTTCAGACGGTTCATTTAATTCAAATGCAGATATTACAGCAGTAGGTAACCTTACTGCAGGTGGTAACTTACAAGTCAATGCAGATACCCTTATAGACGGGCTTTTAGGCTTAACATTTGATTCCGGTAACAACTATTTAGGTATAGGAACTACAACACCAGAATATGCAATACATGTTGTAGCAGACGATCAAGTAGAAGCAGAAATAGGTATATCAGAGCATGACAATAGTTCTAGTGGTCCAAATATAAGATTTAGAAAGTCAAAAGGTAATGTTGCAGTTCCTACTGTAATTGATGGACATGGTGATAGATTAGGTGAAATCAACTGGCAAGGTTATGACGGTGCGGCATATATCACACCAGTTAATTTTAGAGCGGCTACAGATGATGCATACGCAAGTGTAACTGCTAATAACATACCTTGGGTAGTAGAAGTAGCAGGTTATAAAGAAGGTGACGTAGCAAATAACTCCTTTAGATCGTTCATGAAGATAAGAAGTAACGGTGCATTTGAGTTGGGAGAAATGTCTACAGATGATGCTACTGGTTCAAATATTACTTTAGAAGGTTTAAGTGGTAACATTAGAACAATAGGTGGTATAACAGCATCAGGCACTATATCAGGTGCTACACTAACAGATACTGTTATGAGTGTAAATGCTGGTGCAATTACAAATGCCACAACAGGAACATTTAGCGGACAAGTTCAAGCAGGAACATTTACAGACGGAACAATAAGTATTACAGGTGGTAATATATCCACAGCACAAAATATAGGTGCTACAGGAACTATAGACACAAATGGTTTAATAAAAACATTTGGTGGTAATATAGAAGCGGCCGCAGGTAACATTGTAGGTGTGTATTTACATGGTGATGGTTCTAATATTTCTGGACTTCCTAGTGGTGTAACAAATGCCCAAGCACAAGCCTTTATACAAGAAAATGGCTTAACAATGACATCTGCTATTACAAGTAATAGCAATATAGAAACAACATCTTTCTTTGTGGGAGATATAGACGGTGCAGTAGTAACAGATGTAAGAAATGAAACAGGTGCTACTTTAAATAAAGGTAAAGCAGTATATTTAAATGGTTCAGCAACAGGAGATACACCTCATGTAGCATTAGCAGATGCAGATGATAGTGCTAAAATGCCTGCTTTAGGTATTGTATATGAAAACATAGCAAATGCAAGTGTAGGACAAGTAGTAACATCAGGTGTTATAAATGTTGCTTCACATGGCTTTACACAAGGCGCAGACTTGTTTATAAGTGCTACAGCAGGTGATTTATCTGAAACAGCACCAACAGGTGAAACAGGACTTATACAAAAAATTGGTAAAGTAGTAGGTCCTAACCACATACTAGTTCAAGGTGCATTTAGAACAAATGCTACACCTAACTTAAATGATGGTAATTTCTTCCTTGGTAATGCAAGTAACAAAGCCGTTACAGCAGTATTTACTGATGAGGCTAACACAGCCATAGCGGCAAATTTAGCGGCACTTACAAGTAGCATATCCAGTAACAGCCTTATAAGCACTACTGGTAATGTTCAAATAAATCCAGATACAAGTATAAATGGATTAAAAGGTTTTACATTTGACACTTCTAATAACTTCCTAGGATTAGGGACAACAACACCTGGACTTTTACTAGATGGCACAACTGTAGAAGATAGTGCTTTACACATACAATGTAATGACCAATTCCATGGCACAATTACAATTGAAGAAAGCCGAAATAGTGCGGCAGGACCTGAAATTAATTTTGTTAAAGCATGGGATTTGTTTGGAACACCTAGTGCTGTAGGACAAGGTAACAGATTAATGGAACTTATATCTTGGGGTTACGATGGAACCACAATGTTACAAAGAGGAGATATAAGAGCATTCGTCGATAACGATGGAACAGGTAATATATCTGTTGATACAGGTAACATTCCTGTTGCATGGGGTTTCCAAACAAGTGAAGCAGGTAATGTAACACCTAGTAATGCCAATACTGTATTTAAAGTAAGAGCAAATGGTGCCATTCAAGTTGGTGCTATGGGTAACCAAAATGCTGATACAGGAGTTGCATTTGAAGTAAGACAATCCGGTGATACACAATTATATGCAGGATCATTAACAGTTGATGCAGGTAATATTGAACTTACAGGTAATTTAAATGCTACAGGAGGCACATTAACAGGTATTGTAAGTGGAACCGATTTTTATGTGAGTGCG
>WTIG01000187.1 GCA_011522825.1 Puniceicoccaceae bacterium | reverse complement strand
AATCTCCTATGATTGAAAAAACGTTAGATGCCTTAGTTTTAGAGGTGAAAGAAATGAGCCCCCAACTGGGTAGTCGTGCAGAATTTGATACCTTTAAATCAAGCATATCAGGGCCGAAAGGTAAACTGACTGAAGTGATGAAGCTTATGGGTAAGGTGCCGAGGGAAGAGAAGCCAGCAATGGGTAAGAAAATCAATGAGGCAAAGCAATTGATTCAGGCCAGCATGGACGAGGCAAATAAACGTATCGAAGAATCTGAACTGCTTTCCAGTTTAGGGCCGACAGTAGACCCAACGCTTCCCAGTCCAGATCAAGCAAAAGGGGTACTGCATCCAATTGCGCAAGTACGGGATCAAGTTGTGGAATTATTTCAGAGAATTGGCTTTGCAGTGGCAGAGGGTACTGAATTGGAAACTGAGTATTATTGTTTTGATGCACTGAATATAGCTAAGGATCACCCAGCTAGAGATATGCAGGATTCTTATTTCATGCCAGATGCAACTCAAATGGCTAATGTTTCAAAAGAGTCCGATGAAAAATATTTGCTTCGTACTCACACTTCAAGTGTTCAGATACGTACTTTGCTTAAGGAAAAGCCTCCGATTCGCATTGTTGCACCAGGAAGGTGTTTCCGCAGGGATACACCTGATGCAACTCACAGTGCCAACTTCCATCAAATTGAAGGGCTTTATGTCGATAAGAATGTTACTTTAACTGATTTGAAAGCGACTCTAGATTATTTTGTAAAAATGGTTTTCGGTGAATCGGCAAAAACCCGATTGAGGCCGAGTTTTTTCCCATTTACTGAGCCGAGTTTTGAAATGGACTTCTATTCGCCGAACTTGGGTAAATTAAGCAATCAATGGTTAGAGATTATGGGTTGTGGTATGGTAGATCCTGAGGTTTTCAAGTCGGTAGGATTAGACCCTAATGAATATTCAGGTTATGCCTTCGGAATGGGTATTGAACGTATTGCAATGATTTTACAGGGCGTGGATGACATCCGTTATTACTATCAAAACGATATCCGTTTTTTACGACAATTCAGTGATTAGAGAGTATGAAGATTTCTTATAATTGGTTAAAACAGTATTTTAAATCAGAGGTTAGTTCTGAGGCTATTCTCGAGGCACTTCCTTTAATTGGTTTTGATGTGGAAGAAACGGAAGTTCTTGGACCCCCTCAAATGGAACAGGTTGTTGTCGGTGAGGTCATAGACTTTGAAGCTCACCCGAATGCGGATCGTTTGAGACTTTGCAAAGTTAAGACTGCGGAGGGTGATGACTACCATTCAATTATTTGTGGTGCAAAAAATTTCAAGGCAGGTGATCGTGTAATGGTTGCTTTGCCCGGTGCTGTATTGCCAGGTAACTTTAAAATTAAAAAATCAAAACTTCGAGGGATTGAATCGCAAGGGATGCTTTGCTCAGCAAAGGAATTGAACATTGGTCAAGATCACGATGGCATTATGGTATTAGATGCATCCATCGCTCTTGGAACAGAGTTGAATACACTTTATTCGGATACAGATATTATTTTTCATTTAGAGGTAACGCCTAATCGAGTGGATGTACTCAGTCACATTGGCTTAGCCCGTGAATTAGTGGCTCGTTTTGGTGGAACTGTTGAAGCCCCAAAAATTCAAACTGATTTACAAGTTGCTGATTCCTTAGAGTCCAACTCAGTGCTTCAGTCTTTATCCGTTGAAGCGACAGATGTATGTCCAGAATACTCTGCCATTTGCATTGAAGGTGTTCAGGTTGGGCCAAGTCCAGATTGGTTGAAGCAATCTTTAGAATCTGTAGGGCTGAGATCGATTAATAATATTGTAGATATTACTAATTATGTTTTGCACGAAACAGGACAGCCTTTGCATGCTTTTGATTCGGCTAAAGTCAGTGGACAATCATTGACAATTCGTTATGCGAAAGAAGGCGAGAAGGTTAATACCTTAGATGAAAAAACGCACACTATAAATGATACTATGGTTGTGATTGCTGACGCTTCAAAGCCAGTGGCTATTGCAGGTGTTATGGGTTCTGCTGATGCTGAAGTTGATGCGAGTACGCAATCTATTATTTTAGAGTCTGCGTACTTCAATGCGTCTTCAGTCCGTAAAACAGCACGAACATTAAATTTAAGTACTGATAGTTCATATCGCTTTGAACGAGGCGTCGATCCCCAAGGAGTGCAATATGGTATTGAGCGGGCTTGTGATTTGATTTTAGAATTAGCGGGCGGAACCCTTATTGGAAAGCGAGTGCAAATAGGTTCAGTGGACAAGGCTTTAGAAAGCATTGAATTTTCTCCAGATGCAATGCGCTCATTTATCGGTTTCTCGGTCGAAGATACAGAAGTTCAATCCGTTTTTGAGTCTTTAAATTTTGAGGTCGATACGTCTTCTGAGTCAGCCTGGCAAATTACACCGCCAACTTATCGTCAAGATGTGTCTCGTCCCGTTGACCTTTATGAAGAATTTATTCGTATTTTTGGAACGGATAAAATTCCTGCTCAGGGTATTTCAGCGAATGGAATCAATGCAATCGATCATCCTATTTATCAGTTTAACGACTCCGTAGGTGCTTACATGACGGGGAAAAGTTTCAATGAAGCCTTTTTGTATACTTTGAGAAACGAAGAAGAGGTAGCCTTCTTTGAAGGAAAGGATCATGCAGAGACTCTAAACCTTAAACTACAAAATCCCTTACAAAGTGATCAGAGCCATTTGAGAAACTCTTTAATCCCAGGTCTTTTGGATGTTTTAGACTTAAACCTAGCACGCCAGAATTTAACCAGTCAGTTTTTTGAACGAGGACGTGTTTTCAGGGTACTCGAGGGACAGCTTGTAGAGCTAATCTCTGTTGGATTTATCACCTTAGCTAAAAACTTAGATAGGAAATGGCTTGAGAGAGGTGAGTTTGATTTTTATTCCGCGAAAGCTTGTACGGAAGATTTATTCAATTTGTTGCCGTTTAAGGTGAAAGAGCGAGCATGGTCTCCGATAGAAGAAAGTGAATTTTGGCAGGCGAAGCATTCAGCACAAGCGGGCGATCTCCTAAAGGAAGGGTATGAAGCCAGTGTCGGACTTTTGAATATTAAAAATATTAAAGAACGTTGGGGTTTATCCAATCCGATTTTTGCTGGTTCTTTGTTGATACAAACTGAATTATTTGAAAAAGGCTCTAAGCATTTCCGATATCAGGCTTTAAGCAACCAACCGGCATCCATGAAAGATTTATCTTTAGTTGTCGATAAGTCTGTACTTGCGAGTGAAGTACTTAAGAATATTAAACACTTTATTGCACAATCGATAGAAGGTTTTGTTTGCGAAGCCGTTGAAGTTTTTGACGTCTATCAGGGCGAAGGGCTTGAAGAAGGGAAGAAAAGCTTTGCGGTGAGTATGCGATTTAGAGCACAAGATCGTACGCTCAAAGATAAAGAGGTGAATGGACTCTTTGAGGTTATTCAATCGGCTGTTCTTGAGCAAACTAACTACCAAATTAGAAAGTAATTCAGATGTCAGAATCCGATAAGAAAATTAATATTGATTATGTGGCACAATTAGCCCGTTTAGAATTATCTGATGACGATAAAGCTAAGCTCTCTGGTCAATTAAATGATATTTTGGTGTACTTTGAGAAATTGAATTCGGTGAATGTAGACGGAATAGAGCCCATGGCCCATGCACATAAGGTGGATAATGTTTGGCGTGAAGGTGATGAACCTGGTGCAGTTTATTCAAAGGAAGTATTGAAGGCAATGGCCCCAGAAAGTCGCGAAGATCAAGTCGTTGTTCCTAAAGTAGTCGAATAAAGATAAAGAAAATGAGTGATTTATTTTATTCAGATATTTCTACCTTAAATAAAGGATTAGAGTCTAAGGCATTCAGTGCAGTTGAGTTAATGCAATCGGTCATTGACCGGACGGACTCAGTTGAGGCAAAGATTAATGCATTTGTTGACCGAGACGTAGAAGATGCACTTAAGCAGGCTAGAGCATCTGATGAACGTCGTGCCAGGGGAGAGAGTTTGGGGGCTTTTGATGGAATTCCAGTTGGAATAAAAGATATTTTAGCTGTAAAGGATCAATCGCTTCGTTGTGCCTCTAAGATGTTAGAGGGTTATCGTTCGCCCTATGATGCAACCTGTATAACTAAGCTAAAAGAAGCGGGTGCAGTTATTTGGGGACGCCTAAATATGGATGAGTTTGCTATGGGCTCATCAACAGAAAATTCTGCTTATGGAATAACGGCTAATCCTTGGAATTTAGATTGTATCCCTGGAGGTTCTTCAGGAGGAAGTGCTGCTGCGGTTTCAGCGGGTGAAGCCATCGTAACACTAGGCACGGATACAGGTGGCTCTATTCGTCAACCTGCTGCCCTTTGTGGTGTTGTTGGAATGAAGCCTACCTACGGATTAGTTTCTCGCTATGGTTTAGTCGCCTTTGCCTCATCATTAGATCAAGTTGGGCCTTTATCTCGAAACGTGAAAGATTCTGCATTATTGCTAGAGACGATCACTGGACATGATCCACTGGATTCAACTTCTCTCAATCATCCAAAGATCAATTATTCTTCGGCTTTAGATGAGCCGAGAAAAAAGATGACTTTAGGGGTGCCTAAGGAATTTTTTCAAGAAGGGATCGACCAAGAAATCAAAGAAGCGGTTGAAAAAGCAATTAAATGGTATGAGTCAGAAGGCTACGCGATAGAAGAAATTTCATTACCCCATTCAGAATTATGTGTACCTGTTTATTATATAATCGCAACGGCTGAAGCATCTTCCAATCTGGCACGATTTGATGGCGTTCGCTATTCACATAGAAGCAAAGACGCTGAAAATATATTAGAAGTCTTTTCTAAGAGTCGTGGTGAGGGTTTCGGAGAAGAAGTCAAACGTCGTATTATTCTGGGTACCTATGTTTTGAGTTCAGGTTATTATGATGCTTACTATTTAAGAGCACAAAAAGTGCGCTCCCTAATCCGGCAAGATTTTGAACAAGCCTTTGCTAAGGTGGATGCAATCATCACTCCAACATCTCCAACACCTGCTTTTAAACGTGGCGAAAAAAATAACGATCCTCTAGCCATGTATTTGAATGATATTTACACGATTTCGGTTAACTTGGCGGGATTGCCTGCACTTTCATTGCCTGTGGGAATGACTCAAAATAATTTGCCCATAGGAATGCAAGTCATTGGAAAAGCTTTTGGGGAGTCTGATATTTTAAGAATCGCCCATGACTTTGAAATGAATCACGAATTCAAAAACTTGAGGCCAACAATTTGATTAGATTTAATGATGAAGTATGAAGTGGTTATAGGATTAGAAATCCATGTTCAAATTAAGACGAAAACAAAGATGTTTACGTCAGCTCCTTATCAATATGGGGCAGAACCCAATACTTTAACTGATGCAGTCGTGCTCGGCCTTCCTGGTACTTTACCCGTTTTGAATTATGAGGCGATTGAGCGTTGTGCGCAACTGGGTTTGATGCTGGGATGTGAAATTGCAGAGGTATGTAAGTGGGATAGAAAGAATTACTTTTATCCCGATTCGCCAAAAAATTATCAGTTAACTCAAAATGAGCAACCTTTATGTATTGGAGGCTCTGTAGAGATAGAATTGCCTGGTTCAGCACGTAATATCGAAGGGGAACATCGTTGGGTTCAACTCAACCGCATCCATTTGGAAGAAGACCCAGGAAAATTATCGCATACAGCATTTGATAGCTTGATAGATTTTAATCGAGCGGGGGTACCTTT
The DNA here is from genome assembly GCA_011522825.1 of Puniceicoccaceae bacterium. Classification (GTDB taxonomy): domain Bacteria; phylum Verrucomicrobiota; class Verrucomicrobiia; order Opitutales; family Coraliomargaritaceae. The sequence continues at coordinate 4,706 of WTIG01000187.1, read as the reverse complement.
AGCTGAAATAGTAACTGAGCCAGATCTTAATTCTTCCGAAGAAGCAGTTGCCTTTTTAAACGCCTTAAGAAATTTGATCGTTTTTGCAGGTATTTCAGATTGCGACATGGAAAAAGGGCAAATGCGCTGTGATGCGAATGTTTCATTACGTCCAAAGGGTTCAGATGTGCTTGGTACGCGAACAGAAATGAAAAACCTTAATTCTATTTCAAATGTTAAGGCTTCTATCGAATATGAAATAAAGCGGCAGGCGAAACTATTAGATGCGGGTGAATCCGTGACTCAAGAAACTCGTCGCTGGGATGCTTCAAAGAATTCAAGCTTTTCTTTGAGAAGTAAAGAGGAGGCTCACGATTATCGTTATTTTCCTGACCCTGATTTGATGCCAGATACAATGGATCGAAATATAGTTCAGTCATTGAAAGAAGCATTGCCTGAACGCCCCTTTGATCGCCAAAGGCGCTATCAAGAAAAGTATTCTTTGCCTTATACTATCACATCTGTCTTGTGTGCAGACCGTGAACTGAGTGATTTTTTTGAATCTGCTTTAAAAAATCATGACTCACCCAAGGCGATTGCAAACTACTTAGTAAACGATCTTTTGAGAGAGTTATCAGCACATTCTGAAGTCGGGGATTCCGCTTTATCCATTAGCGATACGAAAATGAAACCAGAATGCATCGCTGAATTAGTCGAGGTTGTAGAATCAGGGATTATTTCGAAACAGATAGCTAAAGAAGTTTTCTCAGAAATGTTTGTTTCAGGAGAATCTCCTAAAGTAATCATTGAGAAAAAGGATTTGAGTCAGAACAATGATAATTCTGAAATTGAAGCATTGTGTTTAGAAGCCATCGCAAATAATCCAAAGGCAGTCGCTCAATTTAGAGAGGGTAATTCAAAAGCTATCAATGCACTCAAAGGCCCAATTATGAAAGCGACTAAAGGTAAAGCGAATCCAGCCACTTTAGATGCTTTGTTACAGAAACTCATTCAAGCATCAGAGTAGGTTATTTTCTCGAAAACTGTTGTATCCTTTTTGCAATGGGTCGATTGATTTCTTTCCAATTATCATGAAGTCCAGTAGCTCTATGCAAATGATCTTTGAGCTTTTGACTAGGGTTTTTGCAACTTCTATGTCAGCTTTGCTAGGGCAAGGGTCACCGCTTGGATGATTGTGGACAACCACTATGGCTGTGCAACCTAAGCGAATAGCCGCTCGAAAAACCTCTCTCTGATGAATTAATGAGCTAGTGGCTATACCTGATGTGATTTCGTATTTATTGATTAAGTAATTTTTGCGATTTAAACAGAAGACCCATACTTTTTCTATATCTAGCCGTATAGTTTTGTTTTCAAAAAATTGGTATATTTTTTGTGGTGAATTAAGCAATGGTTGCTTTTCTGGAGATGACTGGATACGCCCAGAAAGTTCAATGATAGCCAATAATTGAAGTGCTTTAACCTGGCCAATTCCAGAAATACTAATAAAATATTTCATGCTTTATTTCGCCAAATTTTGTAAAGAACCTGCTTCTTTGAGGATCTTTTTAGCTAAAACTAGTACATTTGTGCCTTTGGTCCCGCTTCTGAGGATCATGGCTAAAAGCTCGCTGTCACTCAAAGCACTCGCACCTAATCGAAGCAGTCTTTCTTGTGGACGTTCCTCGATTTCTATTTCTTTAAGTGGAATTGTAGGGTAGGTCGTCACTTTTTCTAGACTTAAGGGCTCAAGTAAGTAGCGTACGAATAGATATTATTGATCATATTCCATTTCGGCCAATTTAAAAATTAGCTATGCGTTTTGTCCCAGAAAAGAAAAGTTTATTAGGAGAGAGTCTCGAAAGTTTTGAATCTGAGATTTTAGCTGCTGATTTTCCTAAATATCGAGCGAAACAGGTATTTGATTGGATTTTTAAAAAGCGTATCAGCGACTGGGATTCCATGAAGAATTTACCGAAGGCATTTTTAGAATGGTTGCGTATAAACTACGTTATCGATCCCACGAAGATTTTATTGGATAAGCAGTCAAATGATGTGACCCAAAAGTTTCTAATTCAATTAGAGGACAAACGATTGATTGAAACCGTTTTGATTCGAGCGCCACAAGAGGGAGTAGGCTTAGATAAATCAAGGAAAACAGTCTGTGTGTCTATTCAAGTTGGCTGTGCTTATGGCTGTAAGTTTTGTGCCTCTGGCCTTGCTGGATTCAAAAGAAACCTTTTTGCCTCAGAGGTTATTGCTCAACTGATTCACATGTCTCGTATTGATAGCCCTAAACTAGAGCAGAGTTCTAATGAGTCGGTGTCTTTTGATAATATTGTTTTTATGGGGATGGGTGAACCTTTAGCTAATTATAATGAGTTGGTAAATGTACTGAAAATTATGAATGCGTCTTGGGGCTTAAATATAGGTGCTAGAAGAATTACCGTTTCTACTTCAGGGCTTGCACCTGAAATTGAAAAGTTAGCCGATGAAGGACTCTCTATCCGATTAGCGATTTCATTGCATGGTGCCACTAACGAAGTTCGTAATCAGATTATGCCAATCAATAAACGATATCCTTTAGAGGTATTAATTCCTGCAATCGAGAAATTTCGTGAAAAGCATGGTCGCATGGTGACTTTAGAGTTTATTCTGATTGATGGCGTTAATGACAGTCTAGAGCAAGCCAAGGCCTTAGTCAAAATTGCTAAGCGACTTCATGCACACGTGAATTGCATTCCCTATAACAAGGTAGAAGGCTTAGAATGGAAACGTCCAAGTATCACTCGCCAGAATAAATTTGTTCAAATTTTGAAAGATGCGAATGTATCGGTTACGATTCGAAGAGAAAAAGGCCATTCGATTAATGCCGCTTGTGGTCAATTACGCTTAAAAAAGGAACTAGAAATGGCTGAACAGGAGCCATCTCCAAGCAGTCCATTTATTAAGCCCAATATAGAAAATTAAATCCTATTCTTTGATCTCACCTTTGCCATGGACTATATACTTATAGGTACATAGCTCATTTAAGCCCATTGGACCTCGAGCATGCAAGCGATCCGTTGAAATACCAATCTCAGCACCCAGTCCAAATTCAAAGCCATCGCTGAATCGAGTCGTTGCATTATGCAATACAGTTGCAGAGTCGACTCCATTTAAAAAATCTTGGGCGTTTTGAGCATCTTCCGTGATAATACAATCGGTATGAGCTGAGCCTTTTGTGTTTATGAGTTCAATGGCTGATTTCATATCTGGAACAACTCCAATAGAAATAATCATATCGTTATATTCTTCGCCAAAGTCTTCATCACTAGCATCAACCATGGGGATACCTGTCCCTGTTAGTGCTGCTTTAGCAGATGCATCCACTCTAAGCTCTACACCTTGCTCATGCAGTGCTTGAGCTAATTTTGGAAGTGAAGAAAGGGCATTTTGGTGAATAAGTAAATTTTCAGCGGCATTACAAACACTGGGTCTTTGGCATTTAGAATTAATGGTGACGCTTTCTGCTGTATCGTAATCATGGTCTTCATCTATGTATACAGAACAGACTCCAGTGTAATGTTTAATTACCGGAATTCGGCTGTTTTCAACTGTGAAGCGAATAAGACCTTCGCCACCTCTAGGGATAATACAGTGTATATACTGGTCTTGTTTAAGTAATTCATTCAGTGCAATACGATCTGTAGTTGGTATTAGTTGAACCGCATCTGGATTGATATCGTTTTTAGTAAGGCACGATTGAATGATTTGTATTAGACAAGTGTTACTACTAAATGCTTCTTTGCCGCCCCTTAAGATAGATGCATTGCCTGATTTTAAGCATAAAATAGCACAATCAACAGTGACATTAGGACGGGATTCATAAATGATTCCTATCACTCCAATGGGAACTCGAATTTTACGGAGATCGAAACCTCTAGGTGGATTCATTTGTTCAATTGCTTCACCTACGGGATCTGACAAATCAGCTACTTGGCGAACGCCAACAGCCATTTGTGCTATTCTTTCCTTAGTAAACTGTAAACGCTCAATCATTGGAGGACTTAATTCCATTGATTTTGCATTATCAATATCCACTGCGTTTGCTTTTAAAATAGTGTCAGTATTGGCTTCTAAGGCATCAGCTAAATCACGTAAAAACTGATTCTTTTTTTCACTATTCAGAGTCGCAAGTTCTAGCGATGCCTTACGAGCAGATTTTGCGATTGATTCAATGAGTAGTGGTAAATTTTGATCGTTCATATCTCGAGACTTAGGTTGTTTGAATTAATTTTAGGATATCATCCCATTGCTTATGGCTTAATGTGCCACCTTGGTTTTGAATCACAGAGCCTCCCATTAATGCGCCTAATTGAGCAGAATCCTCTAATGATTTATCATTGGCCCAGCCATGTAAAAATCCGGCTGCCCAAAAATCACCAGCACCCGTTGTATCAATAACCGTTTTTACGGGAGTTGCCTCAGAACGAATAATTTCGTTATCTTTAGCGATAAGAGTCCCTTTGGCTCCACGCTTAACAACCGCAGTTTCACAGAGTTCACTCAATACCTTCAATGATTCTTCTGATTGAGAAGGGGGCAGTTGGGTAAACGCTGACGTTTCGTCTTCATTTGCAAAGACCATGTCTATGTGATTTTTAAGGATTTCTTTTAGGTCAGTTTTAAATTGATTAACCATCTCAAAGGAGGCTAGGTCGAATCTGACCGTTAAATGATTGGCT
>WTIG01000031.1 GCA_011522825.1 Puniceicoccaceae bacterium | reverse complement strand
AGTTAGAAGAATCAAATACGAATCAGGCAAAAAAAGCATCTAAAAAAATAAACCTCAGAGAATGGATGAGTGGCAAAAAAAAGGCTTTTTCTTCAAAAGGATCGACCACAGCAAAAGGCGAAAGCATGGGCTTAAATCTGCTGAAGCGACTTTATGAATTACATAAGTCAGGCATGCCAATAGGCGATGCTGTTCGAATCTTACAAAATCGCTTAAGCGATCGAGAACAAAAAGCATTGGTGATAGGAATCTGGCGAGATTTAAGCGAGGGACTCACACTAGCCAAAGCACTTTCGAAGCGAACCCGGTTTTTCACCCCTTCTGTTTGCCATGTTATTCAAGCGGGCGAAGCAACTGGGCATTTGGCACCTGTTCTTGCAAAAGTTATTCAATACCTCGAAGAAAAACAAGCGATTCGAAAAAAAATGCTATCTAGTATGGCCTACCCCTCCTTCGTTACTGTGGTGGCCTTGTTGGTTGTTGTTTTATTTTTAACCGTTTTATTGCCCCAAATTGAAGGCATGCTCGAGCGACTGGGAGGCGAAATGACTTGGAGCGCTCAGCTCTTGATTGATGGGTCTAATTGGATGCTTAAATTAGGACCTTTCCTAATTTTGGGTCTAATCGTTCTTATCTTTGGCTTAGGTCAATGGAAACGCACTTTAACCGGCAAACGAATGATTGATGAATGGAGTCTAAAGATACCACTGATTGGAAATATCATTTACTATTCAAACCTCTATCAAACAGGTAATTTAATTGCGACACTACTCCAAAGCGGCATCAACACGACAGAAACGTTTCAACTCACAGAAAAAACGATTGAGAATGCTCACATGAAGCAGCAATTCACTGTGGCAAAAGGACAAATCAATGAAGGGGCTTCCGTGACGCAGGCCTTTCGCTTACAAAAATTTATGCCAGATGTCGCTTTAGACATTCTGAGTGTCGGTGAAGATACTGGCGAACTAGCACAAAGCATGGCCGATGTTACAGAAGGCTTTAAAGAATCGCTCAGCCAACGATTGAGTGCTTTGACGACCATTGTTTCTTCCCTAGCTCTGGGCTTTGCCTTTGGCCTAGTCACATTGATCGCCATTGGAATCGTCACCAGTGTCTTTGAGGTGAGCAAAACCCTTTCAATCTAAGCTTAGCTGTTTAAGCGAATTGCTAGTTTACGTATTTTTTGGCTTTCCTTGAGCGATAGCACGGCGACGTAAACGAAGGGCATTCAAACGAATAAAACCGCTTGCATCGTCTGGATTATAATCACTATCCACCCCTTCCATAGAAGCAATCGCCTCATCATATAATGAATAAGGTGATTTGCGACCGACAGTCGTAATATTGCCTTTGTAGAGTTTCAAGCGAACGGTACCAGAAACGCATTTTTGAGATTCGTCAATCAGTGCTTGGATAGCTTCACGCTCAGGCGCATACCAAAAACCATTATAGACTAATTTAGCATATTCTGGAATTAAGCTATCTCGAATATGCATCAGTTCACGATCCATAGTTAAAGATTCCATATTTCGATGCGCATGAAGCAAAATTGTTCCGCCCGGTGTTTCATAAACCCCACGGCTTTTCATACCCACAAAACGATTTTCAACAATATCCACACGTCCTACGCCATGTTTGCCCGCTAGAGCATTCAGTGTTCGCATAACCTCAGCGGGGTTCATTGTTTTTCCGTTTACGGCCACACAATCCCCAGAAGCGAACTCTAACTCAACATATTCAGCTTCATCGGGTGCATCTTCAGGATCAACCGTCAGCTTATACATAGCTTTATTGGACTCGACGGTTGGATCAAACCAAGGATCTTCCAAAATGCCCGCTTCATAAGAAATATGCAGTAGATTACGGTCCATGGAATAAGGCTTAGAAGCACTAGCTTCCACATCAATCCCCTGCTCTCTACAGTAATCGATCATTTCTGTTCGACCCGGAAACGCTTCCCTAAAGACTGGCATACGCCATGGAGAAATAATTTGTAAATTGGGCGCTAAAGCGGCATAGCCTAATTCAAAACGCACTTGGTCGTTGCCTTTACCGGTTGCCCCGTGAGCCACGGCATCGGCACCCTCTTTCTCTGCTATCTCAGCATGAGCCTTTGCGATCAAAGGACGAGCGATCGAAGTGCCTAATAAATACTGCCCTTCATAAAGTGCATTCGCACGCATCATAGGAAATATAAAATCTGAGGCGAACTCATCCACCAAATCCAAAGTATAATGTTTAGAAGCACCCGTTGCTTTCGCCTTTGCTTCTAGTCCGTCTAACTCTTCCTCTTGTCCAACATCTGCAGCAAAAGTAATAATCTCTGCAGAATAATGCTCTTTTAACCAACTGACCAATACCGAAGTATCTAACCCGCCTGAATATGCTAATACTATTTTCATAAAACTTATTTAAGAAGATCAATGAGGCATTTGACGAATTCTGGCAAGGCAGATTGATCAAGTTGTACGAAAAAATTTAAATTCTTTTCCCTGCCTCAGATAAAGAGAAAACTGTAGGGGTTTTCGGTAAAAAATATTTTAAACCAATAAGGTAAGAGCTATTCTTGCATTTTTGGTAAAATTCAACACATAATG
>WTIG01000022.1 GCA_011522825.1 Puniceicoccaceae bacterium | reverse complement strand
GCTCAGAAGCCTGGAAAGACTTAATGACTAGTTATAATTTATCAGCTGATCTTAGCTATGAACAAGCAACAGCAGCCCTTCTTAATATTGAAGACATAGAAGAACCAACAACCAATCCTTTATATAAAGTTTTTAAAGGAAGTGGTTATGCAGGGACAGAAGAAGAGTTTTATACTGAATTTTTCCCTGATGCTTCTCAAGAAGAACTAGCAGATTTAAATTTTGTAGGTAGAGCCCTAGAAGGCGATATGAAGCTTACAAACATAGATAGTGATCCATTTGTTGCAATGGCCCAGTTTGAAGGCTTTATGGGTGGCACTGAAGGAGATTTATATGGAATTAAAGATGAAGATGAAGAAGCAGTAGATAGAACAAGTTATTTTAGTTTGTTTCCAGAAGAAGAAAAATATGCTAGTGATACAGGTCGTGAGATAATAGACTCATGGACTGGTGGTTTATTTGGTTAAATGTCAAAACATAAAAAAGCAGCTGCTGCTGCAAAATTAAATAAAGACAAAATGGCTTGTAATAAGCCACGTAGTACACCAGGTCACAAAACTAAATCACATGTTGTAAAAGCTTGCGACAACGGAAAAGAAAAAATAATTCGTTTTGGTCAGCAAGGCGTAAAAGGGGCTGGTAAAAATCCTCAATCAGCCAAGGATAAAGCAAGGAAAAAGTCATACTATGCAAGACATAATGCACAAGATAGCAAACCAAGTAAGATGAGTGCTAGATACTGGAGCCATAAGGTCAAATGGTAAATGTAGAAATTGACATCAGTGTTGAAGATTGTCGTATTTTATATACGTCAGTTTGTGATGCCATTAATGCTTGGCCTGGATCTCCAGCTAGGCCACCAGAAGAACAAACACGAATGCAGCAAATGAAATTGTTTTTGTTTAGTATATTGTGTGAAGCTTCTTTTGACTCTGATGAGTAAAATGACCAAAGGTGGTGGGTACGTTGTTGCTACACCCAAGAAAACACATCAAGGGCAAGGAAAACATTCTCTTGCAAAACGAGGAAAAAAATTATCGCGAGGGCAAGGAAAATAATGTAAACTGATGGCATATAGGGGCCGCTATGTATCAATACTCATCAGCTTTACTAGAAAGCTTGTTAATCATTAAAACCTTTGAAGGTTTTAGTGAAAAAGCTTATGCTGATCCTGATACAAATGGCGCTCCCTATACCATTGGATATGGTACGCAATACTATCCCGACGGCAGTCCGGTTAAGCAAGGGCAATGTGTTACAAAAATCAAAGCACTGGAATACTTAAAGCATGAGATTGAATTGATTGGAAATCAACTCCAAGAACTCAACCTTGGCTTAGATGAAAGCCAAACTGCAGCTTTGATTTCATTTGCTCATTCAGTTGGCTGGGAAACCTTTCTTTACTCCAATATTATTGACAGTTTAGAAGAAGAGGATTATAGCGAAGCAGTGCAAGATATGTCCTGTTGGATTTTTGATAATGACCACAAGGTTGTTGGTGGCTTAATTGATCGCCGACGCCACGAAGTAAAACTGTTCCTACGTGAACAAGATGAATTGTTTACTAAATCAAAAGACATTTTATTAAAAGCTTTCAGGGAATATGTTGGATCTAAGGGTCAAGTTGATGCCATTAGACGCCTGCAGGAGTCAATAAATCCTTATGCACTTTCAGTTTTTGCAAACGATTATAGCAACCACACCGAATTAGTGGAGTTTTCCGATACAGAGTTGCAGACAATCTATCAAGACTGGAAGTAGAATATCTGTAGCAATATGCTCCGACATGGAAGATAGCACTCTTAAGCAATACGAGATGCCTTTACATCTCCAATTGGCAATGAGAAAAGCGGAGCTAGCTTCAGAAGAAATGACATGGGATCAAATGCGTGATGTATTGTTAAATCTTTACAGTCGTCGTTTAATGGAGTTGCAATCAGTTAAAGACCTTTTAGTTGGAGAAGGTATAGAAGTAGAGTTTAATATTCCTTCTGATATTGAATTACAAGAACTAGCAATTGCTAGGTTCATGATGGAAGCTGATCCAGATGAAATTGAACGCGAAATGGAAGAAGATGATGAACCACCTGCAATTTTCTAGTAGAATTTAGTGATAGCGATAAGTTTATGCTGTCACATAATTACCGTTTGCGTCTTGAGTTTATTTGTAATCGAATCGCTAACTGCGAAGAAGTACAACTAGAAGACATGATTTGGGCTGAAAAATTAGCAAAAGCTAACAAATCAGCCCTTTCAATGATGAATCAAGCGCGTCGTAAAGCCAATAATCCTGACATGGTAGACGGCAGCTTAGATGACTTCATGAACACAATGGACCTTGGTGATCCAGATCCAGCAAATCATAGGACCACATTTAGCAGCCCTGATGATATTGCACAGTGGTTTAGTCAGGAAAAAACAGACGATTGGCGTCAGCGTGACTGATCAATTAAGCGTTTTAAATACCACTGAGCTTTTTCCAAAGACTCAATACCCCCTTTATGTTTTTCGCGCCAAACATATTTTTGTACGTTACCTTTTAGGTACCCTCTATATTCTTCTGGCGTTAAGCTTGCTTCAATTGCTTCGATGCACTCAATACCACCATCGTTGTAATG
>WTIG01000198.1 GCA_011522825.1 Puniceicoccaceae bacterium | reverse complement strand
AGTCTTTGATACAATATACGCAGAAGGTTATCGTAAATATATTGATAGTTTATCCACTAAAGCACGGACTGTACTCGACCAAATCCCAAGACCGGACGTCGATTTTATTCAAGGACTGTCACCAGTCATTGCCCTAGAACAAAGAACAGGGAGTAGTACGAATCCAAGAAGCACAATTGCAACTGTTACAGAGATAGCCGATTATGCGAGAGTCCTATGGGCTGCCTGTGGTGTTGCTTATTGCCCGAAAGATGGTGGTGCAATTATCAGACGTTCTTTAGACCAATGTATTGAAAAAATCTACCAAGAAAAAGAGGGCAGTCGTTTAATGCTTTTGGCTCCTTGGATAGAATTAAAGCCATCTATGTTGAGAGAAGAATTGCCTCGATTGGCTCAGAAAGGTTTCCAGCGAGTTCGTTTAAATGGTGAGATCTATCGATTGGATGAGGATGATATTATCGATTCTAAATCAAAATTAATTCAAGTAGATATTGTAATTGATCGCATTGTGTTGAGGGAAGATCAACGCAGTAGAATCGCAGATTCTCTGGAATTGACTTTCAGTGAAGGCGCTCAGCAGGCAATTGTCTTAGTGGATAATGGCAAAAGTTCATGGAAAGAAGTCAAATTAAGTATGGAACTATCTTGTGAAATTTGTGGTCAAATCTTTCCAACACCTTCAGCCAAGATGTTTTCATGGAATCACCCAGACGGTGCGTGTGAAAGCTGCGGTGGAACTGGAGAAACATTACAGTTCCGTGCTGAATTATGTGTTCCTGATGGATCTAAATCTACAAAAAATGGTGCTATCAAACCATGGCGACTAGGGTCTAAGCAAATGATCATCAAACGTAACGCTATTTTAAAGCAGTTGGCTGAACAATTGCCATTTGACCCAGATTGTCCATGGGACGAATTAAAAAGAGAAACACAAAATCAGATTCTATATGGTATAGAGGATAAAGAGTTTTTATTTAAATTAAAGGGAGGGAATCGAAAACCTGAAAGCATGGTTTACAAAGGGGTACTGGCAGACTTAGAGGAAACTCGTATCAATACCTTAAGCGATGGATTGAAATCTCGCTTACTTGCATATCAAACATCAAAAGAGTGTGAAGAATGTAAGGGGGAAAGGCTGAATGCTATCAGCAGAAATGTTTTGATAGCCGGGGTTTCACTGACCGAATTTTTAAAACTTTCACTCAAAGAGGCTAAGCAATTTTTGAAAAAATTGGACAAGGATAAGTCATTTAATGCAATGAGTGATGCGATTAATGGACTGCAATCACGAGTACGCTTTCTCGATGAGGTTGGATTAGGTTATTTAAATATGAATCGTCCTTATTCGAGTTTAAGTGGAGGAGAGGCTCAACGAGTACGACTAGCAACGCAATTAGGTATGTCCTTAGTGGGAGTGGTTTATATTTTAGATGAGCCGAGTATCGGACTTCATGCTTTAGATAACCGACAATTAATTCAGACGATTATTGGTCTAAGAGATCGTGGTAATTCAGTTATTGTTGTTGAACACGATAGTGAAATGATGCTTGCTTCGGATCATTTGATAGAGCTTGGGCCTGAAGCAGGGCATGCGGGTGGCCACATAACCTATCAGGGGAAACCTAATGAAGCACATAAGTCTAAGCACAGTCGTTCAGGACCCTATTTGTCGGGAGCAGAGAAGATAGAAAAGAATGTTCAGCGGAATGCAGTCTATTCAGAATACTTTAAAATTATTGGAGCCGAAGAAAACAATTTAAAAACCATAGATGTATCATTTCCTATTGGATTAATCAGTGTCGTCTGTGGCAAATCAGGTTCTGGTAAAAGTACCCTAATTAATGGTATTCTAGCTAAACACGCAGCTTTTAAACTGAATCGTGCTAAATCAATACCCGGTAAGCACCGTTCTATTGAAGGATTGGATGCGTTCAGTTCAGTCATACAAGTTAACCAAGATCCGATAGGGAGAAGTCCACGTTCTAATCCTGCGACTTTCATTAAATTGTTTGATTTATTAAGAGAGCTTTTTGCAAAGTGTTCTTTGGCCAAGGTAAGGGGATACAAATCAAGTCGTTTCAGCTTTAACATCAAGGGTGGACGTTGTGAGCGATGCAAAGGTGATGGATTGATAAAGTTGGATATGCAATTTTTGTCGAATGTCTATTCTGAGTGTCCTAGTTGTCAGGGCAGACGTTATAATAGAGAGACTTTAGATATATTATATAAAGGCCATTCGATTGCAGACGTTTTAAATATGAGCGTAGAAGAAGCGCTGAAGGTATTTGAAAAACACCCAAAAATTTACCAAAAACTAAAAACGCTATCGGATGTCGGTCTTGGCTATTTAAGACTAGGGCAGTCTTCGACCACCTTATCGGGGGGAGAGGCACAAAGAATCAAGTTGTCACTTGAGTTAAGTAAAAAACAGCAGGGCGATACTTTGTATATTTTAGATGAACCCACTACGGGATTACATTGGGCAGATATTCAGAAACTGATGGATTTATTATTTCGCTTAAGAGATGCAGGGAATACCATAATAATTATCGAGCACGATAAAGATGTGATTCGTTTAGCCGATTGGATCGTTGAGTTAGGACCAGAAGGCGGTGAAGCGG
>WTIG01000165.1 GCA_011522825.1 Puniceicoccaceae bacterium | reverse complement strand
CCAGAATTAGGTATGCGCCTAATACAAGATTTAGCGACTGCTTCCAGTAGCCTTGGCATGATTGGTGGACAAATAGCAGATATTGAAAATGAAGGGCAATCAGTAGATGCTAATACGCTTGAATTTATCCACAAAAATAAAACTGCTAAGTTGATACAAGCAGCCATATCTATGGGCTTTGCTTTCTCAGAAGAAAGCAATCAATTATCCACAGAAATCAACCAACTCGGCTATCACCTCGGCATGTCTTTTCAATATATTGATGATCTTTTGGATATTCAATCCGATGCCAAAACACTAGGAAAGCCTACAGGCGCTGATCTTAATTCAGATAAACTAACTTCTGTTAAGGTGTATGGCATTGATGGCACTCAGAAAAAGATCGCCGAGCACACCGAACAAGTCGAAAGCTTGCTCGATAAAATAGGTGGCGATACATCTGCCCTTCGGTACTATATTCAATTCTTACAGAATCGACTGTATTGATTGTATTTAGCGGACTTTATTTTCTTTAACCAATAACTCTGCAATTTGAATAGCATTCAATGCTGCTCCCTTCCAGAGCTGATCACCAGTCACCCAAAAAGAAAGCCCATTAGGAACAATATCGGTCTTTCGCATACGACCAACTGCACAAGGCACAACTTCTGAATAATTGATTGGCATTGGGTATTCTGACTGTTCAGGATTATCCACTAATTCTACATTAGGAAAATCATGAATAGCCTGTTTTGCCACTTCTAGATCAATTGGCTTCTCGAAAGATGCAGTAATCGCAATTGAATGCGCCCTTCTTACGGGCACTCGTACGCAAGTACAATTCACTTGGAGTGAATCTAAGCCCATTATTTTTTTACTTTCATTGAGAAGCTTCATCTCTTCTCGAGTGAAACCATCTTCGTTAAAACTATCTACATGAGGAATGACATTAAACGCAATAGGATGCGGATACACCTCTGGCGCAAATGTTTCCCCTTTTGACCAGGCCATTAACTGGTCGTCCAATTCTTTTAATGCTTCTGCTCCACTCCCCGATACGGCTTGATAAGTGCATGCGATAACGGATTTCAAGCCAAAAGCTTTATGAAAAGGATATAATCCCATTAAAGAAATCGCAGTTGAGCAATTTGGATTAGCAATCACACCTTCATGATTCAAGGCGGACTCTGGGTTAATTTCAGGAACGACAAGGGGCACTGAATCGTCCATGCGAAATGCTGAGCTATTATCGATGACTAGACAACCTGCTTGCTTTGCAATCGGGGCAAAATGCTTAGATTGAGAACCGCCTGCACTAAAAATACAGATATCCAAATCTTGGAAACTCTCTTCAGTTGTTTCTTCAATAGTCCATGAATGCTCCTTATAGCTTTGTACTTTTCCCGCAGATCGCGCTGAAGCTAATAAACGTAATTCAGAAAATGGGAACGCACGCTCATGCAACAAGTGAATGATTTCTTGTCCTACGGCACCAGTTGCCCCTAATATACCAACTTTGTATGTCATTTGATTTAATTAATAAAGAGAAACTCCATCTAGAGCAAAGCTGTGAAGCATTGTCAATATTACCTAGTAGGCAACAAATAATTATTTCGATAGAAAATCAAAAATTATATCTCTTAAATCAAGGCACCTTAATCAAGCAATTCACAATCTCTACTTCAAAAAATCCGCCTTCTTGTTTAGAGAATTCCTTTGGCACGCCACTTGGACTTCATTCTGTTGAAGAAAAAATTGGCGAAGACGAGCCAATTGGCACTGTGTTCAAAGGGCGAGTTTCTCAAGGCTATACTTACAAAGAGGCCTCCGATAAAGAGCAGTCAATAAACTTGATCACCACAAGAATCATTCGACTGAAAGGACTTGAACCAAGCAAAAATTTAGGCGATCCTTATGATACTTACAATCGTTATATCTATATCCATGGAACCAACCATGAAAAACGTTTAGGTCAGCCTTTCAGTAATGGCTGTATCGAATTATCCAATCAAGACTGCTTAGAGTTATTCTCCCTAGTCAACCTTGGTGACCATATTTGGATTGGATAAGCTAATCCGCTAATTTAAAATTCATGACGAATGTTTCATTCTGCCCATTCGGTGTGGGCTTAAATTGTGCAATAGCTTTAAATACATTTAAAATCGACTGGTCGAAGTTTGCATTGCCAGATGATTCAACGATTTTAACTGATTGAATACGACCATTTGAAAGAACCACAAACTGCACCTTAACTGAAAGATTCTTTCCAGAATTAGCAGTTGGCTTATTCCATTGAGCCCTGATTTGTCGAAATACATATTGCCCATATTTTTGTCGCGCACTTGCGTCCAAAGCTTGACTCGGTTTGACCTCAGCTTGCTGAGTTGACTGAACCTGAAACTTAGGCAATGGCTTTACCTGAGTCTGTGTCTTTGGAACTGAAGTTTCCGGCTTAGTTTTTGCATTTTCTTTAAGAAACTGCTCGTAGTCCATTCGTTTGATTGGAGCTATTTCCTTTTTTTCAGTAATTGATGGTTTTGATTTAGGCTTTGATTTTTCTTGAGGGATAACAGGCGATTGCTCACTGGTTTCAATCATCTCGAAAACATAAACCGTTTTTTCTTTTGTGCAGGATTTAATGAAGAAAAAT
>WTIG01000057.1 GCA_011522825.1 Puniceicoccaceae bacterium | reverse complement strand
CAATCCCATTTCTTTCAGTGATTTAGCTAATCGTAGATTAAAGCCTGGATAATCGACAAAACAAATGTGCTTAGGCTGATGTTTTTCGATCCAATTTAAAGTATCATCAAATAAGCCCTTTAAAAAGGAAAAATTCTTAATCACATCGACTAATCCCATTACAGAATGATCGACCATATTAAAGACAAGTTCAGCACCGCTTTCTCTTAGTTTATTTCCTCCCAAAGCAGCGACCTTAAGATGTGGATTTTTCTCCAGAAGATTTTGCACCATATGTGCAGCCAATTCATCACCCGAATGCTCGCCTGCTATGATAAGCAAATCGACCTTACCATTAGATGGAGGTAAGAGTTCGGCAGTCGATGAATCCCTATTCATGGTAAGGGAATGAATCAGATTATCATGCCTGCCGCAACTGTTTCGTTGGTCAATGGATCAATTAAAATGATACTGCCTGTTATTCTATTCTTAGAGTAAGAATCAACAAATAGAGGCGATGAAGTTCTAATAGAAATACGACCAATATCGTTTAATCTAAGCTCTAAATCATCATCAATTTTATGCAGTGTATTGATATTCACTTTATATTTCACTTCACTGACTATGGCTTGAACATCATTAGTGGTATGACGTACAATAAACTTTCCTCGTCCAGACAGAGATTTTGTTGAAGAGAACCAGCAGACCATTGCTTCTATATCTTGAAGCATTTCAGGGGGATTATTCGCTTTCACTAACATATTTCCTCGAGAAATATCTATTTCATCTTCTAAAGTCATAACAACCGACATAGGCGAGTACGCTTCTTTCAGTTCTTCATCCATCAAATGTATTGACTTGATTTTCGACTCAAAGCCAGACGGCAAGACCTTAACGCTGTCTCCAGGTTTAAAAACACCACCGGCGATACGACCAGCAAACCCTCTAAAATCATGATACTTATCAGAATGAGGACGAATCACCCATTGAACAGGGAAACGAGCATCAATATGATTAAAGTCTGAACCATTATAGACGGTTTCCAAATGATAAAGCAGTGTAGGCCCTTTATACCAGTCCATGTTTTCAGATTTATCGACAATATTATCGCCCAACAAAGCACTCGCGGGAATAAAAGTGATGTTTATTAAATTATCTAAACGAGAAGCAAATGATTTAAATTCAGAAACAATCTTATCAAATACTTCCTGATCCCAATCCACTAAATCCATTTTATTCACACAAACGACAATATTCTGAATTCTTAAGAGATTAGCGATGAATGCATGACGACAGGTTTGTTCAATAACTCCTTTTCTCGCATCCACTAAGATAATTGCCAAATTCGCTGTAGAAGCTCCAGTGACCATATTTCTTGTGTATTGAATATGCCCAGGAGTATCCGCAATAATGAACTTTCTCTTGGGCGTTGCAAAGTAACGATACGCAACATCAATGGTAATTCCTTGCTCTCTTTCTGAGCGCAAGCCATCCGTCAACAAAGCAAGGTTGACATTTTCATCACCACGAGATTTTGAACTTTTTTCAACAGCCTCTAATTGGTCTTCAAAAATGGCTTTACTATCATAAAGGAGACGTCCGATCAGTGTACTTTTCCCATCGTCAACAGAACCTGCTGTCGTAAAACGCAACAAATCCATATCTAGGTAACCTGAGTTATTTTCTTTTTCGCTCATAATTCGTTCAAATACTTCTTAAAAATAGCCTTGTTTCTTTCTGTCTTCCATTGCGGTTTCAGAGCGCTTATCATCTGCCCTTGTCCCTCTTTCTGTATTTCTAGCTGCTGCAACTTCATCAATAATTGCATCTAGATCGCTTGCCGTCGAAATATTTGCACCCGTACAAGTTGTGTCACCAATCGTACGAAAACGTACCTGCATTTTTTCTACCGTCTCTTCTGGTTGCGGTTGCGTGTATTCTGTAACCGCCATAATCACACCGTTACGAATAAAGCACTCACGCTCATGAGAAAAATATAATTCAGGCAAAGCAATATTTTCTAATTTTATATACTGCCAGATATCCATTTCTGTCCAATTACTCAATGGGAATACTCTAAAGTGTTCTCCGTGGTGCTTTTTACCATTAAAAACATTCCACAATTCAGGTCTTTGGTTCTTAGGGTCCCACTGACCAAAGGCATCTCTATGAGAGAAAAAACGTTCCTTGGCACGAGCCTTTTCTTCATCTCGGCGACCGCCACCCAGTGCAGCATCGTATTGCCCTTCTTCTAATCCGTCCAACAAAGCAACTGTTTGTAGGCTATTTCGACTCGCATTAACACCTGTCTCTTCAACGACTTTTCCTTGATCGATTGCATCTTGAACCGAAGCCACTATGAGTTGTGCGCCTAAATCTTTAACAAATTGATCTCGGTACTCCATTGTTTCAGGGAAATTATGACCGGTATCCACATGCATTAATGGAAATGGAAGCTTCGCTGGCCAAAAAGCCTTTTTCGCAAGATAAGCCATGACAATTGAATCTTTGCCCCCTGAGAAAAGCAGAACCGGCTTTTCAAATTGTGCTGCCGTTTCTCGAAGTACAAAGATAGCCTCCGATTCAAGCTGTTTGAGATGCGTTATTATATAATCCATACTGCTTTGTTTAAGTCTTTTTGATTATTGGCAATATTTTATTCACTAAATCTTCCGTACTCTCAGCGACACTTTGTTTTTCTGTGTCGAGAATCCAATCCTCATCTGAATCTGTCGGGGCTTCAAATGCTGAATCTTTACCCGTAAAATTTGAAACTCCACCCTCTTTAGCCTTGGCATATAGCCCTTTAACATCTCTTTCCGAACAGGTTGAAAACGATGCATTTACATAAACTTTACTAAAATCATCTTTGCCAATAATAGACTCTGCAAGATCACGGTACTCCTTAAGAGGTGAAATAAATGAAGTGATAACCACAAAGCCTGCATCCAAAAATAAATGAGCAACCTCAGCTATCCGCCTAATATTTTCTGCTCTATCCGCATCCGTGAAACCCAAATCTTTATTCAGCCCAGTACGCACATTATCGCCATCTAGGAGCTTTACGTAATGCCCTTGAGCGACTAATGAACGCTCAACCGCATCGGCTATCGTACTTTTCCCAGAACCGGACAAACCATATAGCCAAAAGACGTGCCCCTTCTGCTTCAGTTGAGACTCTTTAGCATCTCTTCCTAGCATGCGGTCAAATTCAGAAAATATATTGTTTGTTTCACTCACAGTGGCAAAGTCGATAGATTATCTGTCACAGAGTCAAGAATTCTGAATTATCGATTAACCAAACTCTTTAAATGCGTTTTTAGTAAAAGGCTTTAAGATTAAGAATCTAAAAATCAGGATTAATCCTCATCTTCAACATCTTCGAAATCGTCTTCAGGAAGACTGAACTTCAATTGACGCTTCTGTGATGGTAATGGCGATAAAACAATCGTAACCTGACGGCCAACTAATTTCGCTGGATTATCCGCAGAGGAAACGCCTTCAAGTTCTGATGCCGCAAGATTAACTCGCTCAAAGCCTAGTTGCTTATGCTCGTTTTCTCGACCCCTAAATTGCAAAGTTAATTTTACTTTGTTACCTCGATATAAAAACTGTTCGGCACGTCTCAATTTTGTCTCAAAGTCGTGTTGATCAATAGAGACTCTAAACTTAACCTCCTTAAGCTTATTTCCAACCGGCTTATTTTCTTTCTGCTTTTTGCTTTCTTCGTACAAAAACTTGCCCAAATCTAAGATACGGCACACTGGCGGCCTCGCTTGCGGAGATATTTCAATCAAATCCAGTCCAACATCTTTGGCTAACTTAAGTGCTTTATGTGGAGGCATAACTCCAAGATTAGTACCTTCTGGACCAATAACCCTTACTTGAGCAGCTTTGATTCGTTCATTTCGCCTAAGACCTTTAGGTCCGCGATTGCGATTAAAATTTTTATTACGTGAGTTAGGATAAGGAGCCATAAATATAGGGAACTGCTATCAAAAGAATTAAGCAGAAATCTTACGCAATGAAAGCCTAGCCAAAAATGGCTTTAGATTTGTATTAAAATTATGCGTAATCACTAAGTAAATAAGTTAATTAGAAACATTATTGATACAATAAATTTAAAATATCAAACAATAAGTGATTTTTTTTTAAAGACTGAAACTCTCTCCACAACTACAACTTGCCTTTGCATTAGGGTTATTAAATTGGAAGCCTCCACCAACGAGATTGTGGGAATAATCTAAAGAAGTCCCTTTAATATATAAGGCCGTCTTGGGGTCTATTAATAACTGACTACGCATGGTCTTAACCAAAATATCACCCTGTTTGGTATCCTCTGTAAATTTCATCTTGTAGCTCAAACCATTGCAACCACCACCCACAATCTTAATCCTAAGCATTGAACCTAGTTGCTCTCGCTCAATTAGACTAACCAACTTCTCATCAGCACTCTTGGTTATTCGGATGAGGTTTTCATTTCCCTGACGGACATTCGATTCTTCTTTTTTATTTCCCGCTGTCATTAATCAAAAAAAGTCATCTGTGGTTCTTTAATCATGTCATATATCTTTAGAATTCTTATCAATTGAAGTAAATCTGACTTTTGGTAACTGTGATTTATTTCGATACTTTTGATGAGACTTTCTAAAATGGTCGCAAATGAAATAATGCCATCAATACCCTGTTCCTTTAACAAAGTAATACTTTCACTTCTGTGAGGTTCACCCGAAGGGAGGCTTGGAATAATTAAGATTTTTTTGAAGACGGCATCGCTATTTCCAAGATCCATATCATTTAAATCAAAATAATCGTTCACTTTACTCAGTACATCTTTCTTTAAGAAATCAAAAACCTTAGTTCCACTTCTTAAAATGGCGGGCGTAAATCTGGAGCTGTGCCAAGCTTTTACGACCACAATGGCTCGGTGGATATGTACAATATCATTTGAAAACAACTGGAATCCCGATGGCTTGATTTTTTTATCCGCCTTAGGGTTATAAATCAGCATGTCGATTTCTTCGTCAAAGCGCTTTTTCCTAGACTGCACTTGATACTTTCGTAATTGCCTCACAAAAAAACCATTCAGCTCAAAATACTCTCTGACTATATTTTCATCAAATCCTGACATACTAACTTTACTGTACTTGATGAAAACCCTAGGTCAAGTATCCTAGATTTGTTGTCCAAAATAGTCATTCTGAATTCGATTGAGAACGACACATTAAAGAAGCTAAAAGAATGGATTCAATCAGACTCGAACTTTTAGCAACCCCCCTCCAAGCAATATCTAAGGCGGTGCCATGATCCACAGATGTACGAATGATAGGAAGTCCTAAGGTAACATTCACTGCAGAATCAAAAGCGAGCATTTTTAATGGAATCAAGCCTTGATCATGGTACATGCAAACAAATGCATCAAAAGTCTCAAGATTCCCTAAAACAAAAGCCGTATCAGGGGACAAAGGGCCATCCACATTTAACCCAAGTTGTGCTGCTTTTTTAATAGCTGGCTCGATAATTCGACTTTCTTCATTTCGCCCGAATAAGCCTGATTCTCCACAATGTGGATTAAGCCCTAAAACACCAATCTTAGGAGGTCTTTCTAGGATACCACTCATAGCTCCGTCAGTTAATTGAATGACCTTTAAGATTTTCTCTTCCGTCAAAACATCTGCTACTTCATGTAAGCCGATATGTGTTGTTACCAAAGCGCAGGAAATTTTTTCTGAAGTCAGCAGCATACAGACGTCCTCTGAATCGGTAAACTTTTCTAAGATTTCTGTATGCCCAGGAAAATCAATCCCAGCTAAGCTCAAAGCATATTTATTAATTGGAGCCGTTGCGATGCCATGCACTTGCCCACTGTTTGCTAGTTCAATTGCTTTAATAATATATTCGTAAGAAGCTTTGCCTGTTTTTGCACTGATAACAGAAGACTGAAAATCCGCTCGATCAATATTTGAAAAATCCAATACAGTTGGACCATCAATTTGATCGGATTCCATGTTTTCAAAGGCCTCCACTGTTATGACCTGAAAATCAGTATTCTGACCAGTAGCCTCTCCAACATCGCTTAATATCCCTGCATCGCCAAAAATTATTGGGCGACAAGCCTCATTAACAGTTTTTGAATGAAGTGCTTGCAAACAAATCTCAGGCCCGACCCCTGCTGGATCGCCCATTGTAATTGCCAGAAGTGGCTTCACTCCATTCATTTAAGTAGTGCCTTATTGTTTTCGAGGAATAAACAAAAGAAGCAGGATAAGTACTAAATTAACAAACGGTATAAGCAGGAGAACACTATAGATAGGAGCCTTGCCGATATCATTCAGTCGCTTAATCGTTTGCATTAAAATAGAAAAAATACTGATAAGAACAAAAATCAGTCCAATAAAAATGCCCAATGGAAGGTGCGTACCATGATGCCAATGGGAAAAGAAATTGACGGAAACAATTGTCGCGAAAAACGGTATCGCTACAAATAACAGAACACGAATGAAATAATTAATACGGCCTATAGTACCGACAGAACTGAATAATGCTTCTTTCATAATATAAAAATAATAATCTTAGATTAATTCATGAATTTAAAAAAATTCAACCAAAAGAAGAACATTCTCTTGATTTAATGGCCTGAATGGACCACTCCGCTTGTTCCTGCAAGACATCATCACCACAATTAGCCAATGCCTCTAAAGCAGGCAAATCATCTTTGTTGCCAATGTTTCCAATGACCAAGGCTACATTTCGCTTTAAGCCATTTAATTTCACACGCTTAATTGGAGATGCGACCAAGTTCGATTTAAAATCCTCCTCATCCCAATTTAAAATCGTTTTCAAATCAGGTAATCTTCGTGCTTCAAATTGTGACTCCTCTGTAATTTTTGCCCATTTGTTCCAAGGACAAACATCTAGACATTCATCGCAGCCAAAGACCCTATCGCCAATGGCTTCCCTAAATTCATGCGGGATACTACCTTTATGCTCAATTGTTAGATAAGAAATACACTTAGAGGCATCCAGTTTGTAAGGGGCTGTTATCGCCTTTGTGGGGCAACAATCGATGCATCGAGTACAAGTACCACAATAATCTTTCCCTTCTTTTGAAGCAGGCAAATCCAATGTAGTGACAATGGTTCCTAAGAAAGACCAAGTACCTCTTTTTTTCTCCACTAAAATCGTACTTTTTCCCTGCCAGCCCAATCCTGCTGCTTCTGCAATTGGCTTTTCCAAAACGGGACCCGTGTCGACATACGGTTTTTGATCAGACTGATAATTCTCTTTTAAAAAACGGCAAATTTTCTTCAATCGCTTGTAGATAACTGAGTGATAATCTTTTCCCAAAGCATATTTTGCTATTCTAAAATTTCGATTTGGGTCTTCCTGATAATAGTTCATGGCAAAAACAAGTATGCTTTTTGCCTCAGGCATTAAGTGTTCAGGATTCAGCCTACGCTCATTATTATTTTCCATCCAGGCCATCGTGCCATGCTTACCTTCCTTAATCCATTGATTGTAGTAATCACGCCTCAATTCCAGAGGTACCTTGGTGACACCAAAATTATGAAATCCTAAAGCTTCTGATTCCTTTTTAAGTGACTCTAATATGCCCGCATCCATTTATTGAAAAATTATTATGATTTCTCTCGCCAGAACAACAGTTAATCCTAAATTTCTATACTTATGAATAAACAATCAGCATCGTTAACTATCATAGTGGCAATCCTTGCAGCCGCAGTTCTTTTTGGCTCCCGTTTTTTTGTAAGTGTGCCCGCTGGACACGTAGCCGTGGCAACACTATTTGGAGAAGTTCAAGATAAGCCTTATCAAGAAGGTCTTACCATTCCCGTTAATCCTCTTTTCAACTTCACCTTCTACGATATTCGTGAGAAGGAATTAAAGGAATCAGCTGGTGTACCCAGTCAGGACCAACTAACAACAACCATTGATGTCAGTATAAAATTCCGCATAAATGGTTCTGATGCGGCTAGAATTTTACAAGAGACGGGTACTTTTGAAGATGCTATTCGTGTTCAGATTCAACCAAAACTGCGTTCTGTGGTACGTGAACAAGGTAAAAGTGTCGTTCGTGCAGAAGACTTCTTCCTACAGGAAACTCAAGAAAACCTGCAAACCGCTATCTTTGAAAGTATGAGTAGCTATTTATCTCCAAGAGGCATCACTTGTTTAGATATTCTGATCAGAGATATCAATCTACCCTCTTTCATCACTCGTGCTATTGAATCCAAGAAAGAGCGTGAACAGGAAGTAGAAAAACAAAAAGCAGAACTTGAGCGCTTTAGAACGGAGCAACAGCAAAAAATTGCCGCAGCCCAAGCGGAAAGAGATGCGGCAGAGTTAGAAGCACAACAAAGACGCGTACTAGCCGATGCCCAAGCATATGAAATCACTAAACTTAATGATGCGATTTCAGAAAACCCTGCCTATGTTCAACTGCAAGCACTCGAAGCCCTCAAAGAGATCTCTAAAGACAAATCGAGTAAAATTTATTTTTTGAATGGTGAAAGCCCCGCTCCATTACCACTGATGAATATGGGAGAACCCTTAACAAAATAATACCCTACCCAAATGTCAGCCGAATATACTGAGGACAACATTAAGTCACTCGACTGGAAAGAGCATATACGCCTGCGACCCGGTATGTATATCGGTAAATTAGGCAACGGTAGCTCCCCAGATGATGGAATTTATATCTTAATCAAGGAGGTCATTGATAATTCAATAGACGAATATGTGATGGGGTTTGGAAAAAGAATCGATATACAGATCGATCACCAAACTATTTATATTAGAGATTACGGAAGAGGAATCCCCCTTGGAAAACTTAAGGACTGTGCTTCAAAAATTAACACTGGAGCCAAATATGATTCAGAAGCTTTCAAAAAGTCAGTTGGACTCAACGGCGTCGGCATCAAGGCAGTCAATGCCCTATCCGAACATTTTAAAATTCAAGCCTTCCGTGATGGTAAAACGCGCTCTATCACTTTCTCTAAAGGAGAAACAATAGAAGAAGATACTAAAGATCGGGTTGATAAAGAGAACCATCCAAACGGAACTTTAATCGAATTCACACCTGATAATTCTATATTCAATCACTTCAGTTTTAGAAACGAATATGTACAGGATATGCTTTGGAATTACGCATATCTCAACAGTGGCCTAACGCTATACTGCAATCAAACTAAGTATAAATCAGAAAATGGATTATTAGACCTTCTTCAAAATAAGCTCAACAGCGATCCGCTTTATCCAATCATTCACCTAAAAGATAAAGATATAGAAATTGCATTCACCCATGACGAAAATTACGGGGAAGATTATTATTCATTCGTGAATGGACAGCACACTACAATGGGTGGCACTCACCTTAATGCATTCAAGGAAGCCTTGAGTAAAACGATCAAAGATTTCTTTAAAAAAGATTTTGATGCTGTCGACATTCGAACCTCTATAGTTGCCGCAATCAGTATTAAGGTCGAAGACCCTGTTTTTGAATCACAAACAAAAACCAAACTTGGCTCGCAAGAAATTGGCCCTGAAGGCCCGACCATCCGAACCTTTGTTAATAATTTCTTAAAAGGTGCTTTAGATAATTATCTCCACCGAGAGCCAGATACAGCGAAAAAACTTTTAGATAAGATTCTCGACTCAGAGAAAAACCGAAAGGAACTCAAAGGCATTCAAAAGCTTGCCAAAGAAAGAGCGAAGAAGGCGAAACTCCATAATAAGAAACTCAGGGATTGTCGTGTTCACCTAAACGACAAGAAAAGCAATCGCCTTGAATCTTCTTTGTTTATCACCGAGGGCGATTCTGCCAGCGGCTCAATCACCAAAGCTCGTGATATCATGACCCAAGCGGTATTTTCTCTTAAAGGTAAACCATTGAACTCTTATGGCTTGTCTAAGAAAATTGT
The DNA here is from genome assembly GCA_011522825.1 of Puniceicoccaceae bacterium. Classification (GTDB taxonomy): domain Bacteria; phylum Verrucomicrobiota; class Verrucomicrobiia; order Opitutales; family Coraliomargaritaceae. The sequence continues at coordinate 709 of WTIG01000057.1, read as the reverse complement.
TTACGAAAACGAAGAATTCAATCTCCTGCAAGATGCGCTCAACATTGAATCAGGCGTCGAAGACCTTCGCTATAACAACATCATCATAGCCACGGATGCTGATGTTGATGGTATGCACATTCGCCTACTCTTAATCACTTTCTTTCTACAGTTTTTCCCTGAAGTGATCAAAAAAGGACATTTATACATTTTGCAAACGCCTCTCTTTAGAGTCAGAAATAAAAAAGAGACCGTTTATTGTTACAGCGAAACAGAAAAAGAATCCGCTATTCAAAAAATGGGCGCCAACCCTGAAATCACTCGCTTCAAGGGTCTTGGCGAAATTTCTCCAGGCGAGTTCAGTCATTTTATTGGTAAAGATATAAAACTAGATCCAGTTATTATTCCTCAAGGGATGGCGACCAAGGAACTACTATTATTTTACATGGGCAAAAATACACCTGAACGACAAAGCTTTATCATTGATAATCTTTACGTTGAAAAGGACCTAGCCGAACTAAAGGAGGCTTAATTAAGCTTTCAATTGGTATTCAACTAATGGCTAGGATAATACTTGGACAAAGCCTCAACGGCCTGCCTTAAATCCTCTGCAACCTCAGCATCTACCTTTTGCTTAACTTTCATGGACAATAGAATCACTCGGTGGTGTTCACTCAGTCGCAGTAAATAATCTTCAGTGCTCGGCTTAACCCTTTGGGTTAAAAAATAA
>WTIG01000003.1 GCA_011522825.1 Puniceicoccaceae bacterium | reverse complement strand
AAGAAGAGGTTGACAATGATCGTTTTCTTGAGGCTTATTCCGCAAAAGCAATTTTGGGCTGGAAAGGCTTAAAAGTTAAACATCTACCAATGTTACTACCTGTTGACATCTCTGGCGCTAATGGAGATGAAAAGGTTGAGTGGAGTGAAGACGAAGCTAAAGATTTGCTACAGTCATCAGCTATTTTTGATCAGTTTATTACAGATGCCATGAATGATTTCGAACAATTCTCAAAAAAGAAAGCTGACGAAGCGGCAAAAAACTAACAGAATACCTTCAGAATCATCTACATGCTGGGGGTATGAACGCTGATCAATATATTGACATGTGTGAGCAGATGGGATGGGAAATCAAAGAAGAAGATCTACCTAAAGATCCATCTGAGTTACCGTACGACGCTCAACAAGCTTTAGTTCTTTTAAATTCCCTACCAGATAACTTTGAGGGTATGAGTGGTACTTGGATGGGTAAAGACTATAGTGGATTATCAGCTATAATGGATATTTACGATATTCAAAACCGTAAAACTGTCTTTGAACTTTTAAAAGTTGCGGAAAATGAACTATCAAAGTATTATAGTGATAAAGCAAAACAAAGAGAAACTATGGCTAAGAGAGGTGGACGATAATTGGCTAATACCACACAAACTATTACCTCCAGATTCAGAACTGAAGGTGCAGAAAAAGTTACTAGAGCTACTGAACAGATAGGTCGCGCTCAAACTAGATTAGGACAAGCTTCTGCATCTACTGGTCGTCAATTTTCTGCTCAAGCTTCAGGTTTAGGTGGTCTTGTCGCCGCTTATGCTGGTGCAGCCGCCACTGTCTTCGCTTTACAAGCAGCTTTTGATGCTCTTAATAAAGCAGCCCGTGCTGAGACAATTATACAAGGTACAAAGACATTAGCACTCGAAATTGGTCAATCTGGTCCATTAATTCTTAAACAGGTACAAAAAATCACACAAGGTCAGATTGAATTATCAGAGGCTGCACAGAACATCAACATTGCTTTATCTGCAGGATTTAATACAGATCAAATTTCACGTTTAACCAAAGTGTCACTAGGAGCTTCACGTGCTTTAGGTAGGAACCTAACTGACGCACTTCAACGTGTCGTTCGTGGTGCGGCAAAGCTTGAACCTGAACTCTTAGACGAACTTGGTATTTTTACCCGAATTGACCCCGCTGTTAACGCCTATGCTCAAAGATTAGGCGTTGCTGCAACAACACTCACTGACTTCGAGCGTCGTCAGGCATTTGTTAATGCTGTGATAGAAGAGGGTGAGCGTAAATTCTCTTCAATTGATGTCACCTCAAAATCAACTCAGAAAACTTTAGAGCAACTTCAAACTTCTATTCAAGAACTAGGTCTTGAGTTTGGTAGTACAATAGCCAATTTTTTAGTTCCTTTTGTAGACTTTATTAAAAACAACACAGGCAATACATTACTTCTTTTTGGAGGTATTCTAGCTTTAGTATTCGGTAAATCTACAGAAATTATTGGTAATTTTGCAAAAAACTCTCTTAACAACCTCTCAGATTTCGCTAATAACTTAGCTGACTCAGCCGCAAAATCTAAGGGTGCTACAGATGTAATTATTAAAGGACAACAAGAATTAAATAAAGTGATTAAAGAAAGAGGTGGTTTAGCTGCTAAGGGTGGTACTTTTACAGCAGGTCTTTCTCGTGAAGACTCCTCTCGTGCCGCACAAATAAGGAGAGACTTTACACAGGGAGTTGATATTGATCCTAGAGAAAGAGCTAAAAGAATTAAGTTCTTAACAAAGGTTCAGGATGATCTTACGAGAGCCGGAAGAAGTCAGTCTGCTGCCTTTGATGACACTAAAAAAATCATTGAATCTTATGGTAATGCTGTTACTGTGGCAGGTGTAAAATCTAAAGCCTTAACAAAATTCTCTGTTGGTCTTCAAGTTGGTCTAAAAGGTGTAGCCGTAGCCGCAAATCTTGCTGGTAAAGCTTTAAATGGTATGTTTTTAGCTTTTGGTGTAGCTCAATTAGTTGGAACAATTTTTGATGTTGACTTACTATCAGAGGTTGTGAACTATTTCAAAGATCTTTCTCAGAGGACAAAAGATTTAGCCGCAGGTGCCGCAGGATTCACAGTAGCCGCAGCGGGTGGAGGAAATGCTCTTGTTGAGACGATCAAAAAAATTACATCTGATGAAAAAGTCTTAGAAAAAATTCCCGAAAATATAAAAGAGATAAACGATGAAATAGATAGAGCTGCTAGCAGAGATGTTAATGTTATATACGGCAGAGTTGCAATAGGTGTACAAAGAATCACTGAGGCTAATAAGATGTTGAAAGATGCAGAGGATGATTTAAGAAAAGCAAGAAGACGTGGAGACGTAGAGGATCAAGAGGCTGCAAAAGTTGAAATAGCACTGCTTGATGCCGTCATTAAAAAACTTGAAACTTTTGGTGTTGGTTTTGATTTGTTAGGTGGACAACTCGCAAGAAGCACAGGATTGGCAGCAGATAGAGTAGCTACAATGTTTGAGGAGGGCGCTCTTGGAGTTGAATTAGTAAATGGCCGATTGAAAATAGCAGGAGTTGAGATTGAAAAAGTTGGTGATAGATTTACTGCGGCTAATCTTCCTGAAAAGGCTAGAG
>WTIG01000203.1 GCA_011522825.1 Puniceicoccaceae bacterium | reverse complement strand
TTGCCTTCGTTTTGATCATTAAACCAGCCAATCAGCCCTGCGTATAAACCTCTTTGAAAGCCTTCCAATTCGTTAATTCTTGGAACTGCCTGCTCTCTTGGTTGCCCCCCTACCGCTGGAGTCGGGTGCAATTCAGAAGCCACATCAAGAAAATGCACAGTCGGATCCATAAACGCAGAAATTTTTGTTTGTAAGTGTTGAACATTGGCAAGCGCTAAAAGCCTTGGATTTTTATCTGCTGTACCATTGATGCCTAACAAACTCAGTCTTTTCAAAATGGATTCTTTAACAAGATTATGCTCTCGAAGATTCTTATCACTCGTCAGCAAACTCGAACCTAGTCGAGCATCTTCAATAGCTTTCTTGCCCCTAGAAGATGAACCAGCAATCGCCTCCGTCATAAGAACGTTGTTTTTAACTTGTAGCAACATTTCTGGAGAGGCTCCAATAAACGAGCGATTACTTCCGTCACTAAATGAAAAGATATAGCATGCACTGAATCGTTCTCTCAAGCGATCTAAATACTGGATACCCTTGACTGAAGAATCATTTTTTAAAACTAATTTCTGCGCTAAAACAATTTTTTGGTATTGCTGATTATTTATCTCTGACAAGGCACCGTTGACTGCATCTTCAAATGACGATTCACTACAAACCTCCCCTGAAATTTTTGCGTCTTTTTGCTCTTTGAAATCAGAAATGTTCTGCTTTCCTTCATCATAATTGAAAAATAGGAAATCAATGTATTCTTTTTCAATCGTTTCGAATAAAGTATCTGTGTCAGAGTCTTCATGTACTTCGATATTTAAAACTAAACCATAATTTCCTGAATCACTAAAAACATGCCACTTGGGCAAGAAGGTCGTGGCAGGAGCAAAACTCTCTTTTTCGCTGAGATTATCCTCAAAAGCAAAAGCGTTAAAAAAATGCGGACCGTAAAATTCATGTTCTGAATCTTCAGGATATCGGCTTATGTTTTTCAAACAGGAGTCAGCAAAATTTTTCACTGACTGAAATCGCTCCTTTCCCGAAAAAGTGGCCGAAGCAACACTACCATATGCTAAGACAGAGGCATCATCAACAGGTCGCTCAAGATAAAAATGGAGTGCTTCATTCAAGTCGATCGAATGCAGTACGCCTAAAGGTGCCAGATAAGACAAAGGCAAGGAGACATTAGCTAATTGAGTACACGTGGAACTCTTAGCCTTCTCTATGCATTTAGATAAAAAAGCCTTTAAGGCCAACTCATCAACAAAATGAGCAATATTTACAGATTGATCTTGCACTAAAATAAAACAAATCGACTCTCTAATTATCGCAAGTGACTTTTTCAAAGATATTTATAGCCGATAAGACTGAACATATTGAAAATGACGATGGATCCCGAATTTTTCCCAATTGATTTTAAAGGTGCCTTAAACGAAGAACAATATAAGGCTGTGACCGCACAAGACGGGCCATCATTAGTATTAGCAGGTGCAGGATCGGGGAAAACACGCACATTAACCTACCGAGTCGCTTATTTACTACACTCAGGTGTACAACCGCATGAAATTTTGCTACTCACCTTTACGAATAAGGCCGCTAAAGAGATGCTTGAACGAGTCGAAGATCTTACCAGTATTCCCAAACACAAGCTCTGGGGAGGCACTTTTCACAGTATCGGACAAAGAATCCTTCGCATGCATGGAGAAGCCATAGGCTTGAAAAAGCACTATAACATCATTGATGAAAGCGAGTCTGAAGATTTGTTGAAAAACTCTATTCAAGCCGTTGATCCAAAATTCATAAAAACCAAAGATAATCCAAAAGCTAAACTCATTTCTAATATGATTAGCTATGCAAGGAATACGCAAACTGAAGTGGCTGGTGTCGCTGAAGACCGCTACCCATTAATAGCAGGGATTGGTTCAAAAATAACTGAGTTCTACAAACACTACAAAGAGTCGAAATTACAACAGCAAGTCACTGATTATGACGATTTACTAGAGCTTTTATTAAAACTATTTCGAGAAAACCCAGAAATCGCTTCTATTTATCAAAATCGCTTTAGATATATCCTGGTTGATGAATTTCAAGACACCAATCGCCTACAATCAGACATAGTAGATGCCATCGCAATTCACCACCAAGTCATGGCCGTAGGTGATGATGCCCAATGTATCTACACTTGGCGAGGTGCAAACCACGAAAACATTATGGGCTTTTCCGAAAGGCATCCCGATACGGTTGTTCATAAGATAGAAACCAACTATCGAAGCACCCCAGAAATTCTTAATTTCGCCAATGCCATATTAAAGGCACAACCCAGTGGCATGCAATTTTCTAAAGAGTTAAAAGCGATAAAACCTTCAGGGCAATTGCCCTATTTTGTCCCACTGATGGACGGTCCGAACCAAGCACAATTTTTGCTAAAAAGAATCCATGGCTTACTTGAAGAAGGCTACAACTACTCAGATATGGCGATACTCTATCGAGCGCACTACCAGTCAATGGATATCCAAATGGAACTCAGTCGACAAAATATAGACTATCAAATTACCAGTGGGGTTCGCTTTTTTGAACAAGCCCATATAAAAGACTTAGTCTCACAAATACGCTTTGCCTCAAATCCTGCAGACGTCTCAGCCTTTAAGAG
>WTIG01000059.1 GCA_011522825.1 Puniceicoccaceae bacterium | reverse complement strand
ACCCATTGCTTTGGCAAATTATCTCTCCCTCGCCAATTAAGGCCCCCTTTACGATTGAATGATGCGTCGGCCCGTTCCCACAAATGCGCTTTGTTCTTGTCCTTAGACCATATAGCCTGGGAGCAAGGGCGTATAAGCGTATAATCGCCAAAGCGCTCTAATTTTTCTCCCGCACCGCTGTCGAGTAAGCTGTAGTCCATTTTTCCCATAAGCTTAGTCGACTTACTATACAGAATATTTTCTGTGGTAGCTTTTGAGGGGAAAATGTTTTCCTGGGCAGAGATTTTTTTCGATGTCCTTATGGCCCGCAAATTTCACCCGTTTTTTCAGGACCGATCCTTGAAGCCAATCGATTAAGGCGGTAAGGGATTTGAGTTGTCTTGCCGTGGGTTTGTTTTTTTCAAAGTTTCCAACTAGGCAGATGCCGATGCCTACTTCGTTGATGTAATGATTTTTTACGTGACCGCCTTGGAGTTGTTTGAGCCAGCGTGAGCCCATTTCAATTTGTCCGTCTTGGGTATCGGTTCCATTGCCGATGACAAAGTGGTAAGCGAGTCCGTTTTGCATGCCACGATTTCGGTGAGAGGCATCAAACATCGAAGCGTTCCCTCGGCTGGTCGCACTGTGATGGACAACGATGATTTGCCATTTCTTTCGGTCGACCTTGATTTTTTTATTTTGATAGATGAGGTGGCGAGTTGGGTTTCGGTAGGAATAATGTTCGGGGTCGGGTAGTTGTAATTTTTGACCGATTTTTATCAGGTCGGATTTTAACTGATTGAGTCGTTTAATTTTAGAAACCGTGGTGCCATTTTGTTGAGCGATGCGTGATAGGGTGTCGCCTGATTTTACAACATAGGTGACCGATGCAAAAAGGTTTTGCGGGGTGAGCGTGAATAAGGGTACAGCTAAACTGGAAACGAAAAGGTTTTTGGTAAAGTTTCTACGAGTTAATCCCATTCCCTCAAACTGTCACAGGAATAAAAAATGTAAAGCATTGCTCGCTTTCATAAAAAAAATAGTTTTAAAAACGATAACTTGAATATGAGTCTAAAGCAAAAATATGCACTGGGTGAGCCTGTACCGAATAATCCACATGCGGTGGTTTCGAATGTGCCCACTTTGGAGGATGTTTGTGCTTATGAGGAAAAAGCAGACTATGTGGTATCTGCGATGAAGCAGGGCTATCCTCGCTTTGTTCAACATGCTTGGGTGAATCAATTAATTGAGTCGGTGGTCAAGAGTTTTGCTCTTGAGGTATCTTATGCGGTCTTACTTCAGAAAAACCAACAATTAGAATCCTTTTTTAATAGTTTAGGTGAAGGGGTTCGTTGTTTGCCTTTGAGTGAAGCTACGGTGGGTGTGCCTATGGATCTCATCTATATAAATGCGAGTGATGGGGATAAGACTTCGCTGATTCGTGCCTTGAAATTATTTATTCAACATACGGGTTGTTTGATCAGTTCTCGTATGGCAGAAAAGGCTCTCAATCATTTAGGCGAATTGCAGACGGGTGGGGCTGAAATGGATGCATCAAGGATCGAGCGTGCAAGGTGTGAAGCACAGAATCGCTTGGCTGAATTGAGCTCGGTGGAGTCAACGGAATCGGTTCTGCTGACTTCTTCGGGAATGAATGCTTTTTACAGTGCCTTCAAAGCGATGCAGGCAACTCAACTCGCTCGTGGGCGTAGCCAATGGTTGCAACTCGGTTGGGTCTATGTGGACTCTGGTAGTATTTTGCAAAAATTTTTGAGTCCAGAAGAAACGCTGTCTGTGCATTATGATATCTTAGATACCAGAGCTATTTTGAAAAAGATAGAAGCGATGGGTGATGATTTGTCGGTGGTTGTTTTAGAATGTCCAACCAATCCTTTTTGCCAAATTGCTGATCTGAAATTGATTGCCGAATGTGTGCATCGCCATGGTGGGCTTTTGCTTATCGACCCATCTATTGCGTCTCTCTATAATATAGACTGTTTACCGTATGCCGATGTTCTTGTCACTAGTTTGACAAAGTACTCGGGACATACTGGAGATATTATGGCCGGTGCTGTTATTTTCAATGAAGCGGCTGCAGATTATTCGATATTAAAAAAACACGGATTGGAATACGCGTTGCCTTTGTATGATTTGGATATGCTTGCCTTGAAGGATACTTTGCAATCAGCGGAATCGTATGTCCAAACTATGAATGCGAATGGTCGGCAGTTAACGGACTTTTTAAAAGCGCATCCTAAAGTGAAAAAAGTATTCGCAGTGCAGGAGAATGCACACCGTAAAAAATACTTAAAACACGAGCAGGCCTTCGGTTCAATTATCAGTATCGAATTATATGAATCGATTGAGACTTTTTATGATGCGATTCAGTTTGTGAAGGGGCCGAGTTTTGGCACTCAATTCACGATCATTTGTCCGTATTTTTATTTAGCTCATTATGACTTGGTTGAGGATAAAAGTGCTTCAGGTCTTTTGAATCAGTTAGGAATAGATCGTAATTTAATTCGTATATCTGTCGGCTGTGAACCTATTGAAGATATCATCGCTGAATTTTCTAGAGTGCTGGAGTTAATTTAAATTTATCCTTAAGATCTCTTATTCCCCTAATAACAATAAATTTACCGCATACTAGCTTCCTGAATGGGTTATAAAC
>WTIG01000052.1 GCA_011522825.1 Puniceicoccaceae bacterium | reverse complement strand
TCCATATCGAGTATTATATGAGATTTAGGAAGATTTGTCAAGGCTTATTTTTGGGTATGTGGTTATTTAGACGCCTTTTTTCGGTTTTGAAATTACCCAAAGTTTTACGTGTGGATGGGCGCAGCGTGGTGCGTCTGTCAAGAGTCAATTAACCGCCCCATGCCTACCCCAGGTCCTGGCGGTTTGTCAACACATTTTTTTGTGCGATATTACCATAATAAACCCTTGTGCTTTGCGGCATCCTGTGAGATAATGCTTGCATTGACTGAGAGGCAATTGACATGATTCTGACTTTACTTTCCATCCTTGCTGTTGTGACCGTGTTCGGCGTTGCGCTGGGCATTACCATTGCCGATTGGATGGACGAAAATCGGTAATATTTACTATTGACCTTCTCGCGCTTTTTTGAGATAATACTTTCATCAGCTAGGGGATGGGCCCCTAGCGAAACTTCGGAGAGACTTATGTCTTACACCCCTGAAATGGTAGCGGCCATCCAATCCGCTGAGCCCCTGACCTTTGAAAAGGCTCAGGAAATTGCATCCTCTGATGCGTTTGTTCGCGCTGGCAAATCCCAGCGTTCGGTTATCGCAAAGGCCAAAAGCCTCGGCGTTGCCTACATCCCAAAAGCAAAGCCGGCCAAGCGGCCGACTGAGGAAACCAAAAGCGATCTGGTCGATCGCATTGCGGTTGCTCTTGGGTCTGATTCTAGCGACCTCGCTGGACTCAGCAAGGCCACCACTGCGGCCCTGCTCGCGGTGTTGGAACGTGTCAGCCCCTAGGGTTGACACCACTCACTAGGTGCCCTATACTGGGCACCTACTTACTGAGAGGCTTGACAGATGGACAAATTTGCAAACGGTTGTGGATACGCGGGCGCTGGCGTCATGGCGGTGTTCGCCTTTACTATGAATCCGGTCATGGCGGTTGCTGGCCTGACACTGTTGACGGTGCAAGCGTACCACCTACGGGCGCACAATCTGACGGTGCTGAATTTGATCAGCATTGGCGGTTTTCTGAGCAACATTTTTTAGGGAGGATTTGACATGGTGTAAGGTTACGGCAGAGGCTCTAATGTCGGGAGAGCCATGATTTCCAGGCCGTTGTCAAGCATTATTTTTTGGTAAAATTCACAGAAAATAATGCTTGACCTCGCCGGGACTTGCATGATACAATTTTTTGGCGCGACCGCGCCGCTCCGGCAGGGCGTGTCAAGCCCCCATGGGCCGCAAAAAAATGTGAATATTACCCTTGACAAACCTGGAGTCTTGTGGCACCGCCTGGCCCATGGCAACCCCAGGATTTGTGAAATATTACCAAAAAAGATGCTGGACTTTTGCGCGGTTATCTGAGACAATACGCCTGTTCGTTAAATGAGGATATTGATATGCGATTGATTTACGACCTTGACCACACTCTTGTGGATTCTTCCCACCGTCAGGCTACACTGCCGAACGGAAACCTTGACCTCGCGCACTGGGTGGAGAATAGCACACCCGACAAGGTAGCACAAGATACCTTGCTTCCGCTGGCTACTGTTGCCAAGCGCAACATGGGCCGCTGTGAGGTTATCGCTTGCACTGCGCGGGTGATGGGTCCAGCGGACTATGATTTTCTGTTGGATCACGGTTTGCTGTTTGACCGCATTCTGTCCCGACCGGAAGGTGTCCAGACACCCGACGCGCAATTGAAAACTGCGCTACTCTGGGCCGATGCGATGGACTTGGGCAAGAGCTTTTATCGCTATGCGCGGGAATCGCTCGTTTTTGATGACAACGAAAATGTGAATATTACCCTTACATCTTTCGGTTTTCGTTGCTACAATGCAATCTCAATCAATAAGGAACTGTCAGCATGAACAAAGCAAAAACTTTTCTGGTACTCGACACCGAGACTGTTGGCTTAGAAGGTCATGTCTACGACATGGGCTGGGCCATTTGTAACAAGCGCGGCGAGGTGCTTCACACTCGCAACCATTTGGTGCGGGAAAACTTCACCAATCCCAAGCGCATGATGGGCGCGTTCTACGCTGGCAAGATGTTCAGCCACTATGCGGATATGCTGCAAGCTGGCACTGTCACCATGTTGCCTTGGGCTGAGATTTGCGCTCTGCTCGCCGCAGACTTTGACGCTTTCGGCGTTGACGTTGTTTGCGCTTACAACGCGGGCTTTGACTTGCGCGTGATTCGTCAGACTCATGCTGACCTTGGTGGCACTGGCAAGGTATTGCCACGCGCTTGCGATGTGCTGGACATTTGGCAATTCGCTTGCGAAACCAAGCTGTCGCAAAAGCAATACCGTAACCTTGCCACCGCGCAAGGATGGGTGTCTCCCGCTGGCAACATCAAAACCGGCGCGGAATTCGCCTACCGTTTTGTTGGCGGTGACTGGGCGTTTGTCGAGGATCACACCGCGCTGTCGGATGTGCTTATCGAGGTTGCTATCATGGCGGAATGTTTCCGCCAGAAAAAAGCGGTGCCATACAATGTCGTCAACGGCCAGCCGTGGCGCATTGTCAACAAAAACGCGGGCGATGATGCCCACATCCACGGGAGCATGGTAGCATGAGGCTAGGAACAATTTTTGCCGGACTCTATCTGGTTTATTCTGTCGTCACTGATTTGGCAATCTGGGGCGGCGCACTTTACTACTGGCT
>WTIG01000163.1 GCA_011522825.1 Puniceicoccaceae bacterium | reverse complement strand
ATACTGAGGTTGAAGCTTTTAAAGCACGACAAGAGGAAACAGAAGAAAAGGAAGTCCGAACATCTCAAAATGATATTTTGGATGACCCTGTAAGAATGTACCTAAAACAAATGGGGCAAGTGCCTCTTTTGACTCGCGAGGAAGAAGTGGCCATCTCGAAACGAATTGAGAAAGCTGAACTCAAAACACAAAATTCCTTATTCTCTACAGCACTGACTTTAGAATTTCAAAATAATATCATTCAGAAATTGATTAATCGTGAAGAGCGTTTTGATCGAGTGATTTTAGATAAGAAGATCGACAGCCGAGAAGTCTATTTCCAAGGACTTCCAAAATTACTGGAAGAAGCTCAAAAATTAGGAACTAAGATTTATTCTGCTTGGGAATCAATCCAAACCAGCAAAACTTCTTCTAATAAGAAACGAGCCGAAACTCGCATGAAAAAACATGAGGCAGAACTAGCAACCATTCTTAAAAAGTACTGCTTAAAGTTAAAAATATTCGAAGACTTTATTAAAAATTTATTACCTGTTTACAGGGAAATTAGCGACATAATGGATGATTTGTCCTTAGTGAAAAAAATCTCTGCTCGCCGCAAAAAGAAAGTCGATACAAAAGCAGCGAAAAAGCGCTTATTGGAATTGAGAGATGAATTCAAAATTGATCCAGAAATACTGGTAGAAATCATTAGCGAAGTTCGTAAAGGAATGAGAGAAGCGCACAAAGCTAAAACTGAAATGGTTGAGGCTAATTTACGCTTAGTGATTTCAATTGCTAAAAAATACACGAACCGAGGGCTTTCTTTCTTAGATCTTATCCAAGAAGGAAATATTGGCTTGATGAAAGCCGTGGAGAAATTCGAGTACCGAAGAGGTTACAAATTTTCGACTTATGCGACATGGTGGATTCGACAGGCAATCACCCGCTCTATCGCCGACCAAGCTAGAACGATCCGAATTCCTGTCCACATGATTGAAACATTAAACAAAGTCATGCAGGTACAAAAACAGCTCCTACAAGAATTAGGGCATGAACCAACTGCAGAGGAAGTTGCTGAAGAAATGCACCTCCCTATTGATCGGGTTCAATCCATTATGAAAATGGCTCAACAGCCGATTTCATTACAAAGCCCTGTTGGTGATTCTGATGACACTAATTTTGGTGATTTCATCGAAGATAAAGGGGCTGAAAACCCTTACGACATGACTGCTTATAGCTTACTCAGAGAAAAAATTACGGATGTCTTAGACAGTTTAACAGAAAGAGAAAGACGCGTACTGTCATTAAGATTTGGTTTGATTGATGGCTATTCCAGAACACTCGAAGAAGTGGGCAAACAATTTAAAGTGACACGTGAACGTATTAGACAAATTGAAGCGAAAGCTTTACGAAAAATGAGACACCCAACTCGAATTCGTCAACTGCATGGCTTCTTTGAAGGAGACATCAATTTGGACAAACCAGGCATGGACAGCATAACACGTGATAATCCAAAAAAATAAATCAATGAAACTTAACTTAACCTATTTCTTATTATTAACCGTTATTTTATTAACATCTTGTAACAGTTCAAAATCTGTTCGCCTAAAAGATAGCTCAGATTCAAAAAAGGGTATTCAGTCTGTTTTAGAAATCTCTAAGCAAATTGAAACCGCAAGTATTGTGCACATTGATAAGGAACAAAGGGTAATAACTATCCGTTGCACTTGCCCAATGGAACATGGTGGCTATTATATAACACACCCAGAATTCAGCGATAAACAGAACTCATTAATCAAAGCTTATGATAGCTCTTATGAATCAATATTTATTGCCGATATTTTAGAAGGAACACCTAAAATTACGGATTCTATCTCAAGGGTAAGCGAAGAGAGAAGCAAAGAATTAGACACATACTATACTGAGGCAACTATTGACTAATCCTTTTCTACTTATTATAAATTCTATATGACTTATTTAAATACTGCATTTTTATCCAACCTGAGTGGCTGGGAACTGATCCTTATCTTTGCTGTCATTCTCTTATTTTTTGGAGCAAAGCGCCTACCAGAATTATCTGAATCTCTAGGTAAATCACTTAGGCGTTTTAAAAAGGCGACTTCTGAAGTCGAAGATGAAGTACGTTCAGCTTTAGACTCAGAAAACAGCAAGACAGAGAACCCTGTTTCCAATGATAGTACAGAGTCAAATTCTTGCTTCATTGAGGAGAATCAAGACGATTCAACAAAAGCTTAATTAAGCTAGGATCGACTCTATTTTTCGGCAGAATGCCTTACTACCCGTATAATAAGGGCATTTAGGCAGAGACGGATGAAATTCTTTCAAAGGGAAAGGCGATTCACTTAAAAAATGAAATTCATTGCCGACTGCTTCTGCTAATGCATGAGTAGCAGCTATATCCCAAACTTTAGCTCGTACATCTATTACACCCGCTAGATAGCCTTGTGCAGATAAAGAACCAAGCAAAGTACTGCTCCCTAATGCCCGTATTTTCATTTCACTGAAAATAGGCGTTAACTTTTGAAAAAGGCTTGGCTCAATAGGAAATTGCACTCCCATTATTTGCTGTGCCTCTCTATCTTCTTTCATGCTAGGATATTTTTGCTGGTCCTTCATCAAGCCAAAGTCAGGACCACCTTCAAATAAACTATTTACACTAAAATCATAAAC
>WTIG01000136.1 GCA_011522825.1 Puniceicoccaceae bacterium | reverse complement strand
GATCGCCATGGTGCATGTCCAATGGCTATGGTGCTTTCAAGGTTTGAGAGTCCGATTAATTTCAAATGGTTGTTGATTGGGTCAAGGGTGGCAGACATTTGAATCGTGGATGCGAAAGGTTCTAAACAATCTGCAATCCATTCCGATGGGTCTAAGCAATTCAATTTGAGTGTCTGTTCTTGCGGGCTCCAAATAATAAAATTTTCAGTTTGGTGAGTCAGGATATCTCTAGCTTTGATTATTGAGTAAATTAAAGAGAGATCTTTTTGAGGGATGTCATTATGATAAACAGGATTTTCACTGAGCTCTTGGCTGAAGTCCTCGAAGAGATCTTGGAGGGTGTAGGTCTGGGTGCTGTTTAAGATGGATTTACTTTTTAAGGTTTTTAGAAATTTTAGAATATCTCTACCGATGGCTTTGAGGCAGTTTGAAGCATAGTTTTCCAGTGTGCTTTCTTGTAAGGCTTCCCAAGAATGTGCGGAGAGCTGAATGGAGAGCGCATCGGCAGTACGGCTGGGTAAATTATGAGCTTCATCAATAATTAATAGAGTTTTCTTTGGGTTAAATCCATGGGTATCGAAAAAAACATTTCGACTGCTTGGATTGAATACGTAATTGGAATCTCCGACCCAAATTTCTGCATAGGGTAGCGACCATTTACTGAGTGCATAAGGACAGAGTCCTAATTCAGCACCGATGGACTTTATGGCTTCGATTGTAAAGGTATTGCCTTTGAAGACATTTTCGGGGCCAAGTCCAATCTGCTTAAGCCTTAAACTAAATTGAACATCGCATTGAGTGTCGCCTGTACATCGGTGATTGCTTGAATCGATACGGAGTTCTTCCCGATTTCTCATTTGCACATATCGTAAGGCACCGAGAGTATTGAGTTGTTTAAGTGTTTGGAGCTGCCCTGTGGATTTAGCTGTGAGATAAATAAGCCGTTCAAAGAAACCACTTTTCATATGGTTTATGGCATGATGAAGGACAATGCCTGTTTTGCCAAATCCAGTGGGTGCTTGTACAAGAATATGCGGGCATTGGAGTGTTGCTTTTTCTAGGGCTTGTATGAGGTCGCTTTGCCCTTCTCGAAGCTCAGAAAAGGGGGCTTTGGTTTGAATGGATTGAAGTCTAGTTAAGGCATTACTTCGGTCGTTGAGGAAAGGAAGCAATGCATCGAGTTGTTGGTGGACGGTCGCTTTGTCATCATCATCGATTTCAATGGTTTGCGCTAGCCCTGTTTCAATATCAATAAAGGTTAAACTGGCGATGAACGGGATGTCTGCGTAATCACTATTTTGTTTAAGTAGATGAAAATAAATAGCACATTGAGTGAAATAGTGTGCGTATTTTTTTTTAAGGATACTCGAGTCTTCCGGGATTGGATAGCGTACGGTTTTGATTTCATTGATTTCAAGAGTGCCGTTTCCGTTATCAATAATTTGGTCGATACGCCCTTGGATTTGAAAGGTCCAATTTTTATAATAGAGCGTTTCTTTGATACTGACTTCAAACTTTGAGTTAGGAAATGTTTCACCAGTATCCGCTTGGATTTTTTCGTGCCATTTGCGTCCTAATTCAGCACGCCAAGGTTGTGTGCCGTCAAAGCTTTCATAGCTGGTATTCTGAAATCGTGAGAGTTCGCCAACGCTGATTTGTAAGGATCGATTTACAGGATCAATGTGCATTTTCTTTACTTGTATGTGCGTCTAGCAAACGGGGATGATTTTTCTTTAACTCAAATAGGATAATAGAAACCACAATTAAAATAGTGCCTAAATAAGCGACCATTTGTGGGCTTGTTTGGATAAGTACCCAATAACCGATGAAGGGAGCAATACTACCTCTTAAACCTGTTAAGGCCATATGTACACTCATGTATGAGGAAACTTTTTCTTGGCTAGTGATTTTGGTCACCCAAAGATTCCAGAAAATTTTGCCTCCGCCCAAGGCAATTCCATAACAAGCTGATGCGATAGTGATTAATAAAATATTATCGGAAATAAAAAAGAGTATAATACTGAGAGCAAAAAAGGCATTGTTGATATTTCGGGTGGTGATCAGTTTTAATTGATCAAATAGATTGGCCCAAATGGTGGTGCTTAAAATTTTGGCGACAGCAGGCACAGCTATCATGATAATCGCAATTTGTGTATTGTCCGCATTGATGCCATACGTTGGATTGGCTAGGTACTCATAACGAATGGGTAAACAAATAAGGTTTCCTATCCCAAGTAACATCCAAGCTCCGAGCATCGATCCAAAGAGTTTATCTTTCCAAATCAGCGAGATACTTTGCCAAGGGTTGCCTATGTGTTCTCGGGTTAGTTTTTGACTAGGAATTTCAAAGGCAATTCGACTGGTTATTAAAGCAATTATTCCCATCAATAGAAAGAGAAGGGTATAGTTTTCGATATTATGGTCTAAAATTTTTCCTCCAATGAAGCCAAATACAACGGCACTGATAGCAGAAAGGATATGGGGAAGCTTCATGTAATGTCCCCGATTTTCTGGTGGATAATTTGTGGTGTAGATTTGTAAGAGAACCGGCCCTTTTTGAACATTAATAATTTGGCTTATGATGATACAGGCACCAAATACAGTGATACTTTTAACCGTGATAGAACCAAATAAGAAAAGTGCAGTCGAAAAATAAACTAAGGCACAAGCAAA
>WTIG01000016.1 GCA_011522825.1 Puniceicoccaceae bacterium | reverse complement strand
AATGAAGAATTAGAACACCATCCAAATGTTTTTGATCACTACGCTTAGTAAGATTATATAAATTTTTGAACCTCGTTTTAAAATGTTTTCTCTATGAAAGAAAAAAACCATAGTTCTTCATGTTCCAAAGAGTTAATGTATTTGGAAATGAGAAAAGAGATAATGCAGCATAAATGGGTCGAATCACAAAAAGCAGGTATGGATATTGGCTTTGAAAGTGCTTCAAAAGATTGGGAGATAAAGCACAGTGAAAATTGGCTCAAATCTAATAAAGTTAATTCCGAAACAAATATTTGATGAATTTTGGGGCTTATGAGGCGGGCGGCTTCTATGATGAGATGTTTAATCAGGGGAGAGGTGCTGAGCGATCTGAGTACTCGGAAGTAAAAAAATTATTCGAGAGTCTCACTGAGGAAGATTTCAAAAATCAGAAAAATCGGATCAATCAGACATTTCTTGAGCAAGGAATCACGTTCCAAATTTATCAGGAAGATTCGTCCCTGGAACGAATTTTTCCGTTCGACCCAATTCCGCGTTTAATTACGAAAAAGGAGTGGGAAAAAATTGAACAAGGCCTCATACAGCGGATCACTGCTTTAAACATTTTTCTGAATGACATCTATAACGACGGCCACATCGTAAATGATGGAATCCTCCCTCGTGAGACGCTGTATTCATCAGCGAATTATTTGGAGAATTTCATAGGGTTTAAGCCTTCTAAGAATATATATATTCATATTAGTGGTTCGGATTTGATCAGGGACAATGACGGCAAATTCTACGTTCTTGAAGATAATCTGAGATGTCCCTCAGGGGTTTCATATGTTCTAGAAAACAGATCGGCAATGAAAAGAGCTTACCCTGATCTATACAGAAAGCTCAACATTGCACCGGTGGATGATTATTCTCAAATACTTCAAGAATCACTTAAATACATTTCTCCATCCAGAAAAGATAAGCCAACGATCGTTTTGCTTAGCCCTGGCATACATAACAGTGCATATTTTGAGCACACATTTTTAGCACGGCAAATGGGTGTTGAAATTGTTGAGGCCAAAGACCTTATAGTCTCTGGTGGTTACGTGTACATGAGGACTACAAAAGGGTTGGTTGTAGTTGATGTTATATACAGGCGAATTGATGACGATTATTTAGATCCGAATCATTTCAATGAGGAATCATTGCTTGGTGTGCCAGGAATTACCGATGCATATTTGAGGGGAAACGTTGCGTTAGCAAATGCGATTGGAGCAGGCGTGGCAGATGATAAGGTCATATACGCATACGTTCCAGAAATCATAAAATACTATTTAGCCGAGGATCCAATTCTTCCAAATGTCCCAACTTACCTAGCCTCAGTCGACAGCCAAAAAGAACATATTTTGGGTAATTTGGAGAATTTAGTTGTCAAAACAGCAAATGATTCGGGTGGCCACGGGATGCTTATGGGTCCTTCTGCTACCAAAGATCAAATCCAGAAATTTAGCAGGCTTATAAAAAACAACCCGAGAAATTATATCGCCCAACCTGTGGTTCAATTGTCAAGGCATCCTACTATATTTGAAAATAAGATTGAGGGGCGTCACGTGGATCTTAGGCCTTTTGTCATATATGGCGATAAAGTAAAAGTATTGAAAGGAGGGTTAACAAGAGTAGCTCTAGAAAAAAATTCCCTCATAGTGAATTCATCGCAAGGTGGCGGCAGCAAGGATACCTGCGTGCTAATGTAATAGATGTAAAGATGTTGTCCTCGTCTGCAGATAGTATTTATTGGATGGCTCGTTACATTGAAAGAGCTGGTAACACTGCTAGACTTTTGCATGTAAACTCTTTGTTTCTCATCGACGCGCGCATAAACAATCTTAGTCAAAACTCGTACTGGTTGTCTGTGTTGGAGGCAACCTCTTTGATTGAAGAATACAATCATTATTCAGGAAAGGAAGATTACAAGAACGACATAACTACTTTTTTGGCCCTAGAAAACGAAACTGCTAGTAGCATTAAAAGCTCCATACGGTTAGCGAGAGAAAACGCAAGAATGGTGAGGGATCAAATATCTGATGAGATTTGGGTGGAATTGAACGCATTACATTTATATCTAAACTCCAATAAATCGAAATTAGATTTTAAAAAATCACTGCATGATTTTTGCGTTAAAATAATTCAATTCTCACTCTTGTTTGAGGGTATAGCGAATGCGACGCTTCCTCATAATGAAGCATGGAACTTCTATCAGATGGGTATGTTTTTAGAGCGAGCTGACAAGACCAGTCGTATTATTGATATTCCAAAGAGGTTGAAAAAATCTGACCAACCATCTTCTTGGGGAGCTATACTTGAATCGTGTAGCGCGCGGTCGGCTTATCGTCAGCTCTACGGCACAGCAGCTAATGAGCGTAGTGTTACTGATTTGCTTATTTTCTCGCGAAGTTTCCCAAGGTCGATTCGTTTTTGTATAGATAGGCTGGACGAGAACATACACGAAATTTCAGGCACACCAAAACACATGTATTCTAGCGAAGCTGAGAGAATAGTGGGTGCCACTAAATCTAAATTAGACTTTGAACGGCTCGAAAATGTTTTCTCTACGGGATTGGGCATATACATAGATAAATTGCAAAAAGACTTTAATAAAATTGGTAAAGAAATTTTCGATGCATTTGTGCTTATGCCAAATGAAATTC
>WTIG01000106.1 GCA_011522825.1 Puniceicoccaceae bacterium | reverse complement strand
GATCCCATTCTTGGACCCGTAACTTATGATCAGGGATCGATTCAAAAAACAACTGATTTAATTCTTTGAATCGTTCTATACGATTCTCTAAATGGCGATTTGCAAACTCAATTAAATCAGCCTCAGATAAAACGTTTTTCATATCCACTTCGAGCTGATCAAGGATTTGGAAATAACGTTCTTTCTCATTAGTGACCTGCAAAATACTCTGTTCAAAGATTACAGGCTGAATACGACTTTCCGTAGCTAGAAACTCATCCCACAAGAGCCCCAGATAAATTTCCCTTGATTCGGTATCTAAAGCAATACCAGCCTTCAAATTTGAAATTAAGCGATTGTTTACTTCTGCTTTCTCTAAATCAAAAGAATTTGCCCTAGTATTTTCCTTCAGCTTTAAAATAAATTCCGCACGATCTTCATCACTTAATTTAAAACTATAATCCTCTACCAAAGTAATCTTTTGAGCATAATTATCTAATGTTTCTTGGAGATTATCATTTGTGATTTGCTGATCACGTATCTCAATCGCTGCATCCATTTTTTCTTTAATGAATCGCCTCAAATCACTACTAGTCCGTGAATAGCCTAGAAAAACTTTTTTAGAAGCCGGTGACATGACTTTTTGAGAAATCTCTTTTTGCGTCAAACCTTCATCTTTTAAATAGTTAATCCATTCTGCTCTAATATCATTAAGGTACTGCATCAATGCTGTATGATCCTCACGCCTCTCTTTCAGAATATCGACATATTCAAGTCCAGATAAGCGATATTGCTTAAGGCTATTTTGGTATTGCCCAACAAAACCAGCTCCCTCCTTAATCAAAAACAAGGTAATTAAAAACAACACAACAATCGCAACCGTTGCCGTACATCCAAAGAAACCCTTGATAATTGAATCTGAATCTTTTCCAAAAACGATTACCCTACGTTTACTAAACTCTGGACTCGTATCTTTTGGCTGTAAATCTTCAGTACTCATTGAATATTTAGGAATCTAAAAGTTGGAAGGGTTTGGACGTATGAGAGACTGAAATTTAGTGGCAACTCCCTTTCAAAGCCAAGATAAAAAAGCTAAATCTAAAGATATTAGCTCTTTGTAACGTAAATGTAACAAATACGTCATTATTTTGTAACAATCACCTTATATGATGTGAGCACGGTGAAAATAAACCACTGTGCAACTAATTATTATACAATGAAATTAATTAAAAAATCATCACTAACACTTCTAGCACTCTTTTTCTGTGCTATCTCAGTCTCCTATGCCGATAATACTATCGTTATTAAAGGATCAGACACGCTTGGGGCGAAAATGGTTCCCCAATTAGCGGAAGCCTTCAAGGCAAACATGAAAAAATTAAAGCAAAATATTGCTTTTGAAATCGCTGCTGAGGGTTCTTCTACAGGCGTTGCCTCTGTCATTGATGCAACTTCTGAAATTGGAATGTCTTCTCGTGATCCTAAAGCAAAAGAAATTGCTAAGGCTCAATCTAAAGGCGTTGACATGAAAGCAATCACGGTCGCCAAAGATGGCATTGCTATTATTGTGAATGAATCAAGCCCGCTTGAATCCATTTCTCTAGAAGAAATTGAAATGATTTTCTCTGGTGATGTTACTGATTGGTCAGCCATCACACTTCAATCTGGTAAAATCTCTGCGTATACACGAAATACATCTTCAGGTACATACGCTGTATTCCAAAAACTCGGCATGAGTTCTCGTGATTACGGGACAGAAACACAGAAAATGGCTGGTAATGAGCAAATTGCTGCCGAAGTTGCGAAAAATCCAAATGGCATCGGCTATGTAGGTTTAGCTTATATTAACACACCGGGCGTAAAAGTACTTCCTATTGACGGAATTGGCCCTACTTCAGGAGCATATCCGCTAGCAAGACCTCTTTACTATTTAATTGATAATGGCAAAGAGCTTAGCCCTATGGCAAATGCCTTTATAGGATTCACAATGAGTCCTGAAGGACAGGAAATAATCAAGGGTGTTTATTTTCTTCCTCTTTACTAAATTTAATTTTTAAAAAAACAAATAACGATGAAATATAATACAATATTAACAATAATTAGCACTTTATTAGTATTAAATATATTAAATGCTGATGAAGGAATATCTTTTAAAGCAAAAGGTAAAGAAACAGTTGAAGTAAGATTCAATGGTCGTATGCAAGCTCAATTCGACAATTTATCTTTAACTCAATTTACAGATCAAGGACCAGTCGCAAAACCAGATACAAAACACTTCTATTTTAGAAGGTTATTTTTTGGCACAAAAGCAAAATTAAGCAATGGAGTTTATTCAGAATCTGTCTTTGATTTTGCTAGAGATGGAAGTAGTTCAAAAATTGGCGTAAACTTTGATAAAGCTATTATAGGTTACAAATTCAACAATGGCGTAACAGGTATACTAGGTTATCAAAAGGTTCCATTCGGTTATGAAGAAACGTCATCTTCCTCGAAACTGCCTACTATTGAGCGTTCTGCTATAAATCGCTTTTTTGCAGACGATATTGACTTCTCATCTAGACATACTGGCATACATGCAAAAGGAAAAATGGATAATGGTTTATCTTATGCATGGTCAATCGTAAATTCCGAGCAAGGCGAGGGTTCAAAACTTGGAGGTAATGAAATTGCTACATTCGGACGATTGCAATGGAAAGAAGATAATATGC
>WTIG01000079.1 GCA_011522825.1 Puniceicoccaceae bacterium | reverse complement strand
CTTCATTTTTCAATCGGACACAGGATTTAAAACCGGAAGTGACAAATGGAGACTGGCTAATTCAGAAGATGTCTCGCACGCAGCTGAAGACGGAATAACTTTAGTTGAAGGAACTGACTATGTTAAAGCTGAATTTGAAGAGCTATCTATTCGTGAATATAAGGGCGTAGAAGCTAAAATCTACGGATTGGAATACGAATTTGATTACCAACTATCTTCAAATACAAGTATCAGAGGATTTGCTGATTCAATTACTGGTAAAAACAAAACTGATGCTATCGCATTACCTAGAATACCACCCTATCGACTTGGAATTGGTTATTATATGAATTCTGATCAATATCGATTTAGCTTAAGCGCAGTTCATCACGGCAAACAAGACAAACTAGCTAATGGTGAAGAAGAAACGGACGCTTACACATTATTGAATGCCCGTTTAGGCTTCTCTCCAAATACAAATAGTAACTCTGAGCTTTATCTTAAGATTAATAATCTAACGGATCGATTAGCCTACGTTCACACTTCATTTTTGAAAGAAAGTGCTCCGCTTCCTGGAAGAAATGTTGAGATCGGATATAACATAACCTTTTAAGAAACCATCTTATTTAACCAAAAAGGCCCTATTGAATGTAGGGCCTTTTTTATTGATAAATTAAAATGGGGTGGAAGACGGGACTCGAACCCGCGGCCCTCGGTACCACAAACCGATGCTCTAACCAACTGAGCTACATCCACCATAAGTTAAAGAGAGAAGAATTAAAAAGCTAATTTGTAATTGTCAACGTAAAGCGAAGCCTATCTGCTTCATTATTCAAATCTTGTATTTTATTAATCTATTACAGTGAAAACACTACTCTTCGACTTAGATGGCACGCTGATTGACCAATTCAGTGCGATTCACAAATCCGTCAATCATGTACAAAAACGCCTAGGCTTTAGGGAAAGCTCGTTTATTGAGGTCAAAAAGGCCGTAGGGGGCTCGATACGCCTTACTTTAACACGCCTCTTTGAGGATGCCGAATTGGAAACCTTACTGCCTTTATTCAAAGACCATTTTGAAGCCATTATGATGGATGAAGTATTTGTGCTTCCAGGGGTTGTTGAATTTTTGGAATCCCTAAAAGCAGACGGCATTCAAATGGCTGTATTCACAAACAAAATTGGATCGCATGCAAGAAGCACCCTTGAATATCTAAAAATTGACCATTACTTTGATTGCACACTAGGAGCCGAAGATACCCCCTACCGAAAACCGAATCCTTTGTTCACTGAACATATTTTAAAATCATTGAATACAGATATTGCGGATACCTGTTTAATCGGCGACTCTCCCTTTGATTGGGAAACAGGCGAAAAAGTAGAGATGCCAGTTTATCTAACAGCAACAGGGACACACTCAGTTGAAGAACTGAAGCAAAGCACAGGGTCTGATTTTATCTACAATGATATTTATGCTTTAGCCGAAAGTCTTTTTAATTATAAGTTAATAAAATCATGAACAAGGCATCACTGCCCGATTTAGTCTTATGGGACATGGACGGTACTTTAATCGATCAAACTGATTCGATCATTCGGTGTTACCATGAAGTGATAGAATCTTTTGGTTTTTCTAAACCTAGTCCCCTTGATATCAAAAGAAGCTTAGGTGGACCACTCACCTATACCCTCTCATTGTTTTTGCCTGAAGATTCAGTAGAGGCTGCACATATTTTATTTAAAGAAACATTTCCAAAATATATGTTTGAAGGCATGGTCATTTTAGAAGGTGCCATGGATTTAATTAAAAAATTAAACAGCCAAGATATACCCCAGGCAATCATTACAAACAAACAAGGTGTAAATGCACGTGCAGTTTCAAAGAAATGTGGTTTTGATCAGTATATCAATGTTTGTATCGGCAATGGAGATAATCCCTACCAAAAACCCCAGATTGAATTTACAGAAGCTGTCATTCAGGCGATGGGCGGTGACTATAAAAATATTGTTCTTATCGGCGACTCGCCCACGGATGTTCAGACGGCCTTAAATTATAAAGCAGATTGTTTTGCTGTATCCACTGGCTCTCATAGCCAGCATGAATTAGCTGAAGCAGGGGCAGAAAAAGTCTTCAGTAACTTAAATGAAATAATCCAGCTATGGGCGCTGTGATTGTAATTGTTTGGTAATTTGAAGACTGACAGTATTTGCCTTGTCTAGCTCGCCCAAAAAGTCTGAAAAATAATAAAGTAATTCCCATTCTTCCACGCCATCTAGGATTTTCTGATAGGTTAGTGCTAAAGATTGAGCAGCATTATAATACAAAGGATTGATCTGGTTTAATGCGTATGAGATTAGGCGAATCCTGGCCTCTATAAACTGCACGACCGATGGATCCTCTCGATTCAACCACAGTAAATGTAAGCTATTATGTTTTGCTTGAGTTGATTGGATTTCTATCGATGAGAAATCTCCAAGCGCTTCTAGCCAATTTTTTGAAGCGCTTAAACTTTCAAATTGTGGTAAATTATTTCGGTATTGTGATTTTAAAAACTCATGCATGCTATTTTGTAAAGATTCTTCAGAATCAATTTTTAAAGAACGGTAAATAAACTGTAGAGAGTTCTTTCCGACGAGAGCATCCTGAAAAATTCTTAAACGGTCTTTTCTAGAAATTTGATTACTTTTGATGTATCGGTAAATGCCAAACGATTGTGCATGAGAA
>WTIG01000210.1 GCA_011522825.1 Puniceicoccaceae bacterium | reverse complement strand
TTCCAAAACGAGTCTTCTTGTTCCGCTAAAAACTCTTCATTTACTGGGAGTTTTGTACGGAAGATAAAATCAGCTAAGGTATTCTTATGTAAAATATAATGAGCGAAGAGCTGGTCATCAATCAGTTCAAAGTAAATACGAAAATCATTCGCACGCACACGATAGTAAACAGTCCCATCCCGATGAAATGATTGTAATTCTTCATTAGGCTGCGCTAATTGCTCTTTAGTGATCGAACTAATGATCTCAGCAATCTCCATCTGTTTCGTTATATCGAGTTGATTCAACTCTTTCATGCTTTGCTCACTAAAATTGACTTGATACATATTTATGTCAGTTTGATCCTGTTTATTATTAAGAAATTTATTTCATTATGCCAACCATAACTCTCAACTTTGATTCAAATAATCGGCTCAAAGTCAGAAAAGATACAGCTAATACCTATGACATTTGTGCCATTTATGATGGGCCTGACAATGAAAATTTCTTAGATACCATACATTGGCAAAACACGGAGTATGATTGTTATATCACCTACGTAGAACAGGCTTCCCTAGAAGACCTTTACTTAACTTGGGAAATGCTTGAATCCGCTGAAAAAACCCGAGCACTCAGTGAATTGATGACAGTTATTGAACCTTATTTAATCAATATTTCCTATTTAAAATTTAACCAAAGAGATTATATTTACCGCTTTAGAAACACTAAAGAACGCAATACACAAGTCTATCAAGAAAGTGCTGTGGCTATTTATCAAAGTCAGCTATGTGCTGCGATTAAATCCATTCGGCGTGTAAAAGAAAAAATATCAAACGATCCAATAACACTCAATTTTGGTGCCGTTGAATATATTTTGCCCAGTCATTTTGGTTTTTGTTTAGGAGTTCAAAATGCCATAGAAAGAGCCTACGAAACGATCGCCAATTATCCCGACCAAAACATTTATATGTTGAGCGAGTTGATTCATAACCCGTTTGTAAACAATGATTTAAATCAAAGAGGCCTCAAGTATTTACAAACGGATAAAGGACAATGGCTGAACCGTAAAGGAGAACAGGTCAAAGATATGTCTGATGAAACAGCCTTATGGAATCAGTTACAATTAAATGACATTGTTATTATTCCTGCCTTTGGAGCGACCCACGAAGACAAGATACGGCTTATCAAAAAAGGAATCGCCTTAAAAGAATTTGATGCCACTTGCATGCTGGTAGAAAAAGTATGGAAAGCGATTAAGCAACATTCAGAAGAAGGCTTCACGACTTTGATTCATGGAAAATATTATCATGAGGAAACAAAAGCAACTTTTTCCAACGCATTGAGCTACGGGCATGCATTAATCTTAGCCGATATCGAAGAAGCTAAACTATTAGGTTCAGTCATTCTCGCCCAAGGTGCGGCCAAGCGAGACTTATTTGAGAAGCACTTTGCTAATCGATGTTCTCCAGGCTTCAACCCAGAGACCGACTTAGAGAAAATTGCTGTTGTTAATCAAACCACCCTCTTACGCAACCTGACTATAGAAATTATAGACTATCTTCGTGAACGGGTCACAGAAAAATATGGAGCAGCGAATCTAAAGAACCACCTTTGGGAAAATGAAAAAGGCGATACTTTATGCTATGCCACTCAAGTGAATCAAGATGCTTTGATGAAAGCCCTATCCACTGATTTAGATCATGCGCTCGTTATTGGAGGCAAAAATAGTTCAAACACCTATCAACTCTATCAAATTTGCGAAAACCGATTTGGCAAAAATGCCCATTATATTCAATCAGAAGCCAATATACAGTCGATCAAGGCCATCGATCACTATGTCTATTCTCAAAGTGGCGACACAGAGGAAAAAGCACGCCCTTTCATTGATTGCCAAAGCGAAGCAAGTGAGACTAAGCCCGTTCGCATTTTAATCACTGGGGGTGCTTCTTGCCCAGATGGCATCATCCAACAAGTGATTAGTAAAATTAACGCCTATTTCCCTAAGAATCAACTCCGCTCAATGGAAGCGGTATTAAGTGACCTGGAGAAAATCCAAGCCTGATTCCCTTGATCGACACAAAGGGTTTGGCTTAGTCCGTAAGGATTAATTCACCATTTAAAGAGCTCACCGTAGCATCGGTGATACGCACATCGACTAATTCGCCCACCAATCGCTCACTCGCAGGGACAATCACTTTTCTATAGCCCCGAGTTCGGCCAATAAACATATTGTCTCCACGTTTCGCTTTCCCTTCTAGTAAGACTTCCTGAGTCGTTCCCACTAAGGATTGATTGCGTGCTAATGACGAGCGACCTAAAATATCCAGCAATACTTGATTCCGCTCCTCTTTCGTTTCTTTGGAAATCGGATCCCCTTCTGGCTCGGCAGTCGTACCAGGACGAACACTGTATTTAAAGATATAAGCCATATCAAAGCCGATCGCTTCAAAGGCAGAGCGAGTGGCTTCAAAATCGGCATCCGTTTCTCCTGGGAAGCCAACAATGATATCGGTTGAAATATAAATATCAGGGCGTATCGCTCTCAATTTATCAATAATTTGGCGAAACTTTTCAATACTGTAGGGCCTGCGCATCGCTTTAAGAATTCCATTACTCCCACTCTGCATTGGAAAATGGAGGTATTCGCACAACTTGGGCAGTCTTTGGTAACACTCAATTAAATCGTCCTTAAAGCCAACGGGATGCGGGCTAGTGAATCGAA
>WTIG01000071.1 GCA_011522825.1 Puniceicoccaceae bacterium | reverse complement strand
TGTAGAATTCTTTTTTCTTGATACACAGTCACAAAGAAAAACCAATGTCTCTGTTCCCGCGCAATCGGCTATCCTCGGACAAGAACAAATCGAATGGCTAAAAGATGCTTTACTTAGCAGTACGGCTAATTTTAAAATAATTGTTGCTGGCGCCCCTATACTCAACCCATCAAAAGTAAAAAAAAATCTGTCCTATGCCGAAAATGAAAAGCAAACGCTAATCGGCTTACTCAAAAACTTTAAAATCCCCGGTTTATTTTTTATCAGCGGTGGCTCATACAAAGGAGAACTCACACGAATAGCCTATTCATCACATTATACTTACTATGATCTCACTGTTGGACCCAGTACAGCTATGCCAATAATGAAAGATACTGAGCTAAATTTTTACCGAATCCCGGGTACAAATACCTTTGAACAACAGTATACCATACTTGAAATTAAAGGTGATGAAGAAGATCGATTGCTTGAGATGCAAATATTCAGTTTGGCTGGCTTAAAACTATGGTCACGTACAATCAAAGCCAGTGAGCTCGTTCCCACTGAATAAAAGTTTTTTCAAAACGTGCCTTCTTAATTGATAAATCAATAACTTCAAGTAGGTTCAATCTATGCTTTTAGCCGAAAAACAACAATCAATCGTTGAAGAGTTAAGTCTGATTCCTGATGCTTACGAACGCTTAGGATACCTAGTCGAGTATGGTAAAAACTTAAGTAAACTCGACCCTTCGCTAAAGATTGATCAATTCATGATCGAGGGGTGCTTATCTCAACTCTGGATTGTCCCAAAATTTGAATCGGGAAAGTGCATCTTTCAATCAGAGTCAGACTCAGCTATTGTTCATGGTATTGCGGGACTGCTTTGCGACTTTTATAGCCATCAACCTCCAGAAGAAATCATTAATAATGATGCAAGTTTTCTCGGTACAGTGGGAATTAGCCAACACTTATCACCTAATCGTAGAAATGGCCTAAGCAAAATAGTTGAATTTATTCAGCACTTTGCACAATCCTGCCAAGAAAATCAGGACTGATCATCTGTTCGCTGAATTACGATGTGTTGGACATCAATTAATTGGTTCGCAAACCCAGCTATACAATAACTGAAATAATAACGCCATTTACGCTGAAACGTTTCGTCAAATCCTAAGGCCTCTACCTGCTTAATAGATTGAACGAAATTTTCGTCCCAAAGATTTAAGGTCTTCGCATAATCTGAACCAAAAGAATACACATTCTTAATCTCTAACCCATCTATTTGATCAATATGCTTTTGAATGACTCCTAAAGACGGAAGATGTCCTCCAGGAAAAATATGCTTCTGGATCCAGTCACAACTTCTAGCATATGCTGCATAATCCGAGTCTCGAATGGTAATAGCTTGTAAAACAGCCAATCCATTTTCCTTTAAAACGTCTTTAATTTTATTAAAGTAACACGCTAAATATTCTTTGCCAACGGCTTCAACCATTTCACAAGAGATGACGTTATCATATAAGGCGGATTCATCTCGGTAATCTTGCAAAGCGATTTCTATAGAACCTTTATCTTCCCTAGCATTCAACTTTTTATCTACAAAATCGTATTGTGCTTTTGACAAAGTAATTGTTTTTACAGAACACGCCCTATCAGAAGCTTCAAAGGCCAAGGCTCCCCACCCTGAGCCGATCTCTAAGATCCGATTACCTTTCTTCAATTCGGAAAGATCAAGAATTCGACGTATTTTATTTAATTGCGCCTCCTGCAAATTCAATGATTGCCCATCAAAATAGGCAGAAGAATAACTCATACTTGAATCAAGAAATGTTTTATAGAAATCATTACTTAAGTCGTAGTGTGCTTGAATGTTGGTAAGGCTGTTTTTCTTGTTGTTTTTTCTTAAGAAATGAAAGGTACAATTAAGCCAATGATTTATTAAAGAAAGCCCCTTTTGATAAGGTCCAAATTTTTGAACATTGGCAGCCAGTAATGTCAGTAGTTTAGATAAATCAGGGCTCGACCAAATCCCATCAACATAGGCGTCACCAAGACCAACACTGCCACCCAATATCGCCCGAGAATAAAAAGCTCTATCATGAATGATCAACTCGGCATAAGAATCAGAATCCGATGGCTTTCCATAAAATACAACTGAACCATCACAATAAGTAACCTTCAAATAACCCTCTGTAACTGTACCTAAAATGGAGTGCCATACTTTCTTCCATAAGTTAAACTTAAATCGTTTTCTTAATTGCGGGTTGTTACTGAGCACTTCTGACATAACTGCAATATATTATATTTTGGGAAACCAAGGAAAAAAAACATTCGTTTCCTTTTGGTATAATCTATAATCATCGCCTCGACTTTCCAAAGAGGATAATTCGGCAAAAGGAACTCCCGTGATATATCTTAAAAAGACGTACATTACTACAGGTCCGATAAAAGAAATATAAAACTGTTCACTACAACTAGCCAATCCAACAAAACTAAACCAGAATAGCCATTCGAAGAAATAATTAGGATGACGAGAATATCGCCAGAAACCTTGTTTGCACACCTTTTTCTTGTTTTCGGGATTGGTACAAAATTGATCTAATTGAATGTCTGAAACCGTTTCTCCTGCCAGCGCTAAGGAACCAATTATTAAGCCAATAACTTGCAAAATTCCAATACCGCTCTCGCTTGCTTGGATTGCTGCTTTAATCGGAAATAAAAAGATAGAAA
>WTIG01000029.1 GCA_011522825.1 Puniceicoccaceae bacterium | reverse complement strand
GGCAACAGGGTTAGGGTTCACGACTAAATCATTGATATAGGAGTTTGTACTTCCATTCGTGTCATTGCTTAAAAGCGAACTTAAAACATCCCATACCCAATTAAATAAGATATAAATCAATAAACAGGGCGTAATGTATTTAATGATCAATGCATACACTTTAGGAATTTTAATTTTTGCCCCCTGATGTGCAGATTCCATGCCTTTATCTATTCCGATAATCCATCCAAAAATGATGACTTGTACAGTGGCGAGAAACACCATTAGCAAATTAGATATCCAATAGTCTAAGGTATCCAATGCCTTTAAATCTGCACTATTATAAAGTACGAATAGCACACCCAAAGTGGTTAATGAAAAAACTGCAGTTGTCGCTTTTTTACGATTCATGCCAAAATGATCTTCAAAAAAGGCCATTGCTGGTTGAAGCATGGAAAGAGAACTTGTTATAGCCGCTAAAAACAACAAAAAGAAAAACAAAAACCCAAAGATTTGCCCTGAAGGCATTTCGGTGAAGACCATCGGAAGGACCTTAAACCCAATATCAAAAGTACCTAAGCCAATCCCAGCGAGGCCAGTAATTCCGAAAAATGCGACTGCAGCAGGAATGGATATCATACCGCCAACGGCAACTTCAAAAAATTCATTAGTACTTGAAGCAGCCAATCCACTTAGAACGACATCATCTTTAGGCTTCAAATAGGATGCATACGTGATAATGACCCCAAATCCAACAGAAAGAGAAAAGAAAATCTGTGATGCAGCGGCTAACCATAGTTTAGGGTCACATAACAACTCCCAAAGAGAAATATGACGAATGCGTAAAGTATTACTCATAGAGGCTTCTGACTGGTAATTAGTCACTGTATCCGCATCAGTATTTTTTAATATCTGATCATGGAATTTCCAAGGTGCATCTATAGAGTCCCTAACTTCAACAACCGTCTTTGATGGATTCCACATATAACCCAATCCTGAAGCGATATTATTATTGGGTTGAGCAGGATCAGGCGTACCCAAAGTAATCACCCGTACTAAAATAATTAAGGCTATAAGCAATAAGAGCGGCATAGCCATGACACAAAATCGCTCGATTCCTTTTGAAATACCTTTGGATACAAAATGAAAATTAATAGCTAAAGCTATAATAACAAAAATCGCTAAATGCTTTAAATCGAAATTAAAAGCCGATCCATTTTCAAAAACACCAACTAGGTTATGGAAGAATGAAACCGCTTCATCCGTATCACTAAATTGCATATTGCCTAACAAATAGTTCGTTGCATAGGCAAGGCACCAAGATTCAATAATTAAATAATAAAAATAAATACCAATGGGAATCATCAAAGCGATCACTCCAAGGTATTTAAAACGCTTATGATTCGTGATCGAAGAAAAGATGCCTGGAGAAGAGTTAAAGCCATTCTGCCCACCTTGTCGTCCCATTGCCCATTCTGCCCAGCAAATTGGAAGACCGATCAAAAGAAAAGAAATGATGTATGCAATCATGAAGGCACCGCCGCCAAATTCCGCAACTAGCCCTGGAAAGCGGAGAAAATTTCCTAATCCAACTGCACTCCCTGATACGGCAAAAATCACACCCACTCGAGAATTCCATTTTTCTTCTTGTATTTTCGACATAGTAAAAAATTAAATTAAATATACTCGCCTATAGAAAAAAAAATCTAACAATTAACAACACTATAATTAATGCTCCTAATTGATCGATATTTAATCAGCTCTTGGCTGAAGCACTTCCTAATTATTTTAGGCTTTTTTGTGGCTATGCTTGTAGCCAAAGAAGCCTACAATCATTTCTTAGACCTACTTAGAGAACAATTTAGCCTAATTAAAATTTTTGATTTCATTATCGTTTCCATTCTTTCAGATGTGCTGGTGCTGATTCCAGTAACTCTATTCGTTTCAATAATTTTCACCTTCATTTCTCTGCAGAAATCAAATCAAATCGCTATACTCAAATCCAGCGGACTTAGTTTATTTCGGATAAGTGCACCGTTTTTTATAATTGCAGCAGGTATAGCTTTAGTAAGCTACATAATAGCCTCATTTTTTATCACTAGTATAACGGAAAAAAGGAATTCCTACCTACAAATACTCGAGCCTCATTCATTTTCGTACAATAGCACGAATACCAGTGAAATACTCACTTATCAAAATGATGTAGAGAATAGACTTTGGTTCATTGAAGCATTTAACATGGCTGAATCTAAGGGCGCATATACAATCCTTCACCAAATGAATAACGGAGGCATTGAAGTAGGGCGAATCATTGCTGAAAAAAGCGTTTATGATAATGATTTAGATACTTGGACATTCATGAATGGAACAGAAGTTCGCTTTGATGAAACAACTGGCGACCCACTTCAAACCATCCCTTTTATAACAAAACAGTTTATAGAC
The DNA here is from genome assembly GCA_011522825.1 of Puniceicoccaceae bacterium. GTDB lineage: Bacteria > Verrucomicrobiota > Verrucomicrobiia > Opitutales > Coraliomargaritaceae. The sequence goes on along the minus strand of WTIG01000029.1, from coordinate 291 downwards.
TTAGAGGAAAATCCCGAAGACTTTTTATTATTAGATGAAGAAATTGCTTCATTAACGCTTAATAAAGTAAAAAATGTTCTGACTATTTTACCGGACACTTCTGATCAGCGTTTAAAATATGAAATCAAATATTATTCTTTTTTCGCAACACCTTTACTTTCAATTATCTTAGTCGGCATTAGTATTCCATTTCTTACAAGTGGGGTACGAAATAATTCTATGCTCGGGCCTTTATATGCATTTATTTTATTAACTAGCTTTTTCGTGACCAAAAGTCTCACCGTTGCTTTA
>WTIG01000131.1 GCA_011522825.1 Puniceicoccaceae bacterium | reverse complement strand
GCATTCGCCAAAGTCGTGAAATCAGGAAAGCGTTGCATCCAACGTTCAAAATAGGGCAGTGCGGTTTTGATTTGAGTTTGTTGCAACATAAACTCCGAGACCACAGTCCGATAGAGACTTGGCTCAGTCCGCCAAGGCAGACACCTTTGGTTTTGTTCATACCAAGTTAAGAGTGCGGTACGGAATGCTGTGGTATTTTCGATCACAAGAAAAAAAGAATGCCTATAGTATGCGAATATTTTTTCTCACTCTCGCACGACTTAGAGATTGATTAAAGACTATAAATTTCAAATATGGCAAACATGGATGATAAAGAAAAGAAGCGCTCGATGTATACCCTAGAACTCTCGCCCGAGCAGATGGATAAACTTCAGGATTTAATTGAGAGCGGGCAACTCGGACAATGGGACCACTACAGCGTAGCTTATTCGCTCTTCGCTTACAAAGCCGAAAAACTCAATGTCGTCGGCTACAAAAGCGGGAAGCTAGTCGTCTCTGGAAAACGCACCGAAGAATTTGTTCAAATGACCCTCGAACCTCAAATCACTGGCGAGGTTCGACTCGGCTACGATGAAGTCAATCATCCCGAATGGTTCGAACTCCATGCCGGCTGTGACGAGAGTGGTAAGGGCGATGTTTTCGGCCCCTTGATCGCCGCCTGTGTGATTGCCGATGGCGATATGGTACGTGAATGGCTCAAAGCAGGGATCGCCGACAGTAAAAAAATCACCGATAGCAAAATTTTAAAACTGGATAAACTGATACGAGAGACCAAAGGCGTGGTCGTCAAAACCGTCTTTGCTCGCATGGCCAAATACAACCAGCTCTATGGGAAATTCGGGGAAAATCTCAACAAGCTCTTAGCTTGGTACCACGGGCGAGCGCTCAACGAAGCCCTAAAAGTACGGCCTGCACCTTGGGGTATCCTCGACCAATTCTCTAAGCAACCCTTGGTTGACCCCTATGTGAAAAAAGAGCATCCTAAATTTAAGCTCATCTCTCGCACCAAAGCCGAGTCCGATCCCGTAGTCGCTGCCGCATCGATTGTCGCCCGTGCTACCTACATCCGTGAAATGAATGCCCTGTCCATTCAGGCTGAAATCGAACTCTCCAAAGGTGCGAGCAAAGAAGTCCTCAAACAAGCCACCCAAATCTTTGAAAACGAAGGCGTGGACGGACTCGAGCAAACCGCCAAAATGCACTTCAAAACCGCCTACGAAGCCCAAGGCCTCAAACCACCTGAAAAACCTAAGTTTGTGAAGCGGTAGAATTTTCCTTTATAGTTTTATTTATTCAGGAGTGGCTTGTAAGCGGAAGAATTGTTTATCTTTAGGGCTTGAAGCTAAGTCATCGATAGTGACTTTCATCGGTATGCCATCGCCAGTCATATTACTTTGAGTGGTATCAATCCAAGTGTTTTCCGATAAGGAATTCATACTTTGAATGGTGTATGAGTACCCTGGATGGGTCATGAATTCGAAACTTAAAGCATCGGAATTACTAAAGCTTAGATTTGAGACGTTTAAGTCGGTTTTAAAGGAGGGTCGATCATTCGCATTAGTGGGATCGGTTTTGGAGAGGAATTCGTCTCGGTTACTATAGCCATCATTATCGCTGTCTTGGCTATTTGTATTATTCAGTGTACTGAAGTGATCCATCTCCCACCAGTCGGGCAGGTTATCTTCATCGGTGTCGACGATTTTGCGTAAATTAACCACACCTCCTGTAGCTACTTTATCAATGAGGCTAGGAAGGGTAGCCACATTGTTCAAGATGCGGGCACGTCTTTGGGCCATAGTTTCATCAGGGAAGTTATGTGCGGCAAAAGCGACGGCCGCAGTGACAACAGGACTGGCCATAGAGGTGCCTGAAAGGTAGGCGTACTGAATACTGGTTGGGTCGATGGTTGTAATCAAGGGCCTAAGAGTAGCGGTCAATGGGAGTGCTTGTAGCAAGGTTTGTCCGTCGGCTTGGCTGATACTGAATGAAGGTATCCATGGTTCGTTTGGTACGCCATCAAGAAGCCAAGATCTCAGTCCGTCTGGGTCTTCCTCTACGTTATTATAGATGATGGTAGCGATGGCGCCTGCATTCATAGCGTTGGTGACTTTTTCAGAAAAGTAGAGGGTACCTCGTTGGATGAGTGCGATATTTCCGTTCACCTCGACAGGGAATTCGCCTATATCACCAATCCCGCAAGCAACTAATTCGCCGACAAGTGAAGTCTCTGAGATGCTTGGAGCATTAGTAATTAATTGATTTTCAATAGATGTTCCATTACTGAGCAAGATGTCTTGAACCTCTTGAATAGTGTCTATGCTGAGGGTGGAGTATATATTTTCCCCGGGTGCGGCTAAATCCACTTCGATGTTTCCGTAGTTGGAATTGTATGCGAGTTCTCGATTACTGTTGAGTGAGGCTACGCCGATGATGTTGGGAATGTCGTAACTGTTGGGGTAGGAGACATCTAAAATGCCGTTTCCATTGAGATCTTCTTCAGCATCTAAAATACCATTTCGATTCGCATCTTTTTCTAGATCGAGGTTCCAGCCATCATTGCCAGCTGCGGTGCAAAATAGAATATCGTTATCGGATAGATCTTCTATCGATTCATAGGCTAGTTGGCTGTAAATATTCGATCCATAGGAAGCGTTGACGGCCACGATGTTATACCCCCTGTTTTTTAAATTAATGATATAATTTTTAGCTCGTAAGG
>WTIG01000129.1 GCA_011522825.1 Puniceicoccaceae bacterium | reverse complement strand
TGCTTTGGGAATGTTGTCCATGAATAGTTTAGTGGCTGCTGATTATTTGATTATCACTTTGCAGGCAGAGTATATGGCTATGGAGGGATTGAGTCAGATTTTGAAGGTCTTAGATACCTTAAAGGAATCAGAAGTGAATCCAGAGCTTGAATTGGGCGGTATTCTCATGACTTTATTTGATCGCCGAGTGAATCTTGCCCATGAAGTGGTGGGCGAAGTCCGCAAACATTTTGATGAATTAGTTTTTCGAACCGTTATCCCTCGTTCGGTACGCCTGAGTGAAGCTCCTAGTTATGGTCAGTCTATTTTTGAATACGATTCGACCTGTGCCGGTGCTTATGCTTATCGTTATTTTGCTGAAGAGTTTATAGATCGATTTGATCTGAAAAATGGCTGAGTCTGAAATAAAAAAAGTCCCACATTTAGACGCTTATTTAGAGCATCTTCAGTATCAGCGTCGTTTATCTAAAAATACGGTCAGAAATTACCAAAAGGCGGTTCTTATATTTGTGGAATTTTTAGTTTCTGATGGACAATGGAAGGGGGCATTTGAGCCCTACAGAAAAACAACAATTCGGTCTTTTTTGATAGAGCAACAACGAAGAGTTTCTCGAAGAACCATTCATAATTATGTCTCTGGCTTAAGAAATTTTTATACTTTTTTGAGACGAAAAGGTGCGAGTGACTTAAATCCTTTTGCCAATATTGTATTGCCTAAGTTGGAACGTAAGTTGCCTGAATTTCTCACCGAACAACAAATGGTGGATTTGCTAGAAGCCCCAGCAAAAATGCTGAAGGAAGAGCGGATTTCACAATTTGATGCCTATCGTGATAATTGTATTATGGAATTGCTTTATGGGGGTGGTTTAAGAATCAGTGAACTGTGTGATTTGAAACATGGGGCAATTGATCTTTCGAGTGGAGTGGCTCGCATCCTAGGTAAGGGTCAAAAAGAACGAATATGTCCATTAGGCGAGGTGGCAATCGCATCACTTAAACTCTTTGTGAATACATTCGGCCTTGATCAATCGTTAGAAGCACCGGTTGTAATTAATAAAAAAGGTCAACCCATGCAGGCAAGGCAGGTGCAGATGATGCTTAAAAAATATTTAAAATTTGCAGGTTTACCGATAACGATCACCCCACATAAGTTAAGGCATTCCTTTGCCACGCACATGCTTAACAGTGGGGCTGAGCTTCGTGCTGTGCAAGAGATGTTGGGTCATAGCAGCTTATCCACAACCCAGCTCTACACGCATTTGTCGATTCAGCGATTGAAAGACGTTTATTCTCAAGCACACCCGCATGGTTGAGGGTCGAGCTAACGATAAATTTTTACTGGCTTTTAGAGTATTGATTACGCCCGTAACCACTTCTCCAATAGGACCAAGGCAAGAAGCTCATGCCAATAAACCAAAGTTGGCTGATAATGAAGAGAAGCATTGCAAAAAAACCACTGTCGGTGAACCCGTAAGAATGTAGGCCAACACCGAGTAGGTTGGTGCCGAACCAAGACCAGGCCGTAATGATATTTCCACAAATGGCTAAATTCATGATGCCACGTTCTTTGCAAATCCCTCCCCAACGTGCATGCAGAACAATCGCACCCATTATAACAATCATGAGTGCGCCGTTTTCTTTAGGGTCCCAACCCCAAAAACGTCCCCAAGATTGATCCGCCCAAATGCCTCCAAGGATCGTACCAACAAGACTGAATAAAGCAGCAAAGCAAGTGATGCCATAGACCATATTGGTTAAAGAGCGTGCATCTTCTTTGCTGAAATTTTTGGAGAATAGCCCCATGCAGATAAAAACAATACCTAAAGCACCAGCGAGGAACATTGCAGAATAGCCTAAGGTGATGATAATGACATGCGTGGCTAACCAGAAATTGGAATCGAGTACAGCACGCATCATCTCTAGGGTATCTCCAGTCATTGCCAAATGATGGGCGATAATTAAGGTAGCGAAACCAATTAAGGCGGCCATCGCTCCTCCAATCCCATTTTTATAAAAACGTTCGATGACAATTCCAAGTAGAACGGCTCCCCAGCCAACAAATACTGCAGATGAATATAAATTCGTAACAGGAGGTCTTCCTTGTATATACATTCTGGCTAGAAGGCCAAAGGTATGAATTAAAAAAGTAACGATGATGATCCAAAAAGCCGAACGATTGAGGGGAACTGTCCACTTGAGCCAAGAAACTAGGAGAAGGATAAAAGCAAAAATGTAGAGCTGGATGGATAGGGCGAAGGGCTGAAATCCGTTGAACCATCGTTCGAATAGTGCTCGTGAATAGGCTTTTGGGTATTGTTGCTTGAAGGCTGTTTTTAGCGTGGTCACACCTTGATTAAAGGTTTCTGCATCATTCGATCGATAGGCCATTGTCAGTTGAGCATACTGCTTTACAGATGGGCTGAGTGGGTCTCCTTTAATGGCGTCCAATAATTCAAGGCCAACATTTTTCCAATCAGATAAAAATTCGGCTTGGTCATTTTGATCAGGTGGGATGATTCTGAGGCGTGCGGTTTGAGAAAGTTTCAAATAACTATCCGCATAAGCAATAAAAGCATTGAGTGCTTTTTCGTCATAGGCTGTGCCTGCTTGCTGATCTTTCAAAGCTTTTAATCCGCTTACAATTAAAGCTTCAAAGCTTTGGTACTCATCAATTAACCGATCGAGTCGCTCACTATTTCCAGTAGGGTGTAAAGACTGTAGGGTATTGTTATAGAGTATTAAGCCATTATAGATTTCAGCAATTT
>WTIG01000137.1 GCA_011522825.1 Puniceicoccaceae bacterium | reverse complement strand
GGATTTTCTTGGGCCAAAAATTCCAAAGATGAAATATTGGCAGATTGACTTTCGACCAGCGGAAGCTTTTGCAATAGAGCCCGTTTCATTCGATGGAGCGACCACAAAAGGACTTCGGATCACAAACGCAGATATGTTTCAGCTTTATACCTTAGCGCTTTTGGCTCCGCACAGAGACTATATCTTGACGGCAAAGATTAAATCAAAAATCAGCCCTGATTGTCGTGTCCAATTACGAGTGGATTGGGTAAGCCAAGATGGAGTAAAATTTGAATCGCTTAGATTGATCCAACTTCCGAATGGCCAATCCAATGACTATCTGCAACTAGAGATTCCGTTGATTGCTCCAGAGCAAGCTGACAAGGCTAAGATTAGCTTACTAGTACAGCGACAAGGAATAGGCGACTTCATTGAAATTGAAGCAATCAATTTTCTTACCGCCCTTAAGTCAGTTGAATAACTGCGATTCTCTAACCCTATGGAAGGCGAGTGGTTCCCATTAGGAAACGATCACATTCACGTGCTACTGCTCTACCTTCATTAATCGCCCAAACGATTAAGGATTGTCCTCTACGAACATCACCTGCAGCAAATACTTTATCCACTGAAGTTTTAAAATCTCCGTATTCGGCTTTGATATTTGAGCGTGGGTCTTGGTCTAATCCAAGTTCTTCAACTATCGTGTTCTCTGGTCCAAGGAATCCCATAGCTAATAGAACTAAATCAGCCTTAAGTACACGCTCACTACCTTCAACTTTCTTAGGCATGAATCGTCCGTTTTCGCTAACCCATTCAATGTTGTGTACATGAACCGCTGTTACATTGCCGTTTTCATCGCCTTCAAATTTACTCGCACTGACAAGGTATTGTCTTGGATCTTCGCCTTGAACAGCAGCAGCTTCTTCTTGTCCATAGTCCATTTTATAGACTTTTGGCCATTCTGGCCATGGATTGTTAGCCGCTCTTTCTTCAGGAGGCTTAGGCATAATTTCCAATTGAGTTACATGCTCACAGCCATGTCGAAGCGAGGTCCCTACGCAGTCAGTACCTGTATCTCCTCCACCAATGATGACAACGTGTTTGCCTTTGGCTAATTCAGAAAATTGTTCCGCTTTACCTTCCTTGATATCCCAAATTTCTTTTGTGTTTGGTCCTAAGAATTCCATTGCATAGCGAATGTTCTTAAGCTCTCTACCTTCGATTGGTAGGTCTCTTGGTTTAGTTGCTCCACAACATAAAATTACAGAATCAAAATCGTTGAGGAGTTCTTTCGAGGAAATATCTTTGCCGATTTCTACACTGCATTTGAAGGTGACGCCTTCAGCTTCCATTAAGTGAATACGACGCATTACAGTATCTTTTTCTAATTTCATATTAGGGATACCGTACATAAGAAGTCCACCTGGACGGTCAGCACGTTCGTAAACAGTTACGAGGTGACCAGCCTTGTTGAGTTGATCTGCTGCAGCAAGTCCAGCTGGGCCTGATCCGACAACGACTACCTTTTTCCCTGTGCGATTCTGAGGAATATTTGGAGTAACCCATCCAGACTCCCAAGCCTTATCAATAATTGAGCATTCGATATTTTTAATAGTTACTGGCGGCTCAATAATTCCAAGTACGCAAGAGCCTTCGCAAGGAGCAGGGCAGACTCGTCCTGTAAACTCAGGGAAATTGTTTGTTTTACTGAGTCTTAGGTAAGCCTCTTCCCATCGCCCTTTGTAAACCAGGTCATTAAATTCAGGGATTAAATTATTAATCGGGCATCCACTCGCCATATTGCTCAAGGTCATACCTGTGTGGCAATAAGGAGTTCCGCAGTCCATACAACGTGAGCCTTGTTCTTGAATCTTTTCGATTTCAAAATGCTTATGAATTTCATTCCAATCTTTTAGTCGCTCTTTCGGTGTGCGATTTGGAATGGTCTTGCGGTTGACTTCTAAAAATCCAGTTGGTTTTCCCATAATATTATCTCCTATTAAAAATTTTAGTGACCTGCTTTAACGTTTTCTTCAAAGGCTGCGAGAATCGCATCATCGCCTTCTAGCCCTCGTTCCTTAGCACGTTCTTGTGCTTCTAAGACTCGCTCATAATCTTGAGGCATAATCTTTAGGAACTTAGCTGAAGCGGATTCCCAATTATCCAGTATAGACTGTCCACGCTTTGAGCCAGTCAGCGCAACGTGTTTTTCAATTCGTGCTTTTACGGAATTGATTTCAGAGTCTCTACATTCAATTAGTTGATAGACATTGACCATAGCCGGATTGAGCGAATGGCGAACTAACTCGTCTTTTTCATCGTAGAAATAAGCAACACCTCCAGACATACCAGCGGCAACATTTCTGCCTGTGGTCCCTAGATTGATGACTAGACCACCCGTCATGTATTCTAATCCGTGGTCGCCAATGCCTTCAATAACTGCTTCGACTCCAGAATTTCTAACACAGAAACGTTCACCTGCCATACCAGCAATGAAGGCCTCACCACTAGTGGCTCCGTAGAAACACACGTTCCCCGTGATGATATTCTCGTGAGCGACAAAAGGCGATTCGTCATCAGGGCGAACAATGATTTTGCCGCCTGAAAGTCCCTTTCCTAAATAGTCATTGGTGTCGCCAACTACTGTAAAAGTCATGCCTTTAGGACAGAAAGCTCCCAAGCTTTGACCTGCAGATCCAGTAAGGTTGATCTTAATCGTATCTTCTGGCAAAGCATCTAAACCATATTTGCGACTGACTTCCGCACCAGTCATTGTTCCAACCACACGATTTGTATTGATCACAGGCAGATTAATTTCAACGGGTGTTCCATCTTCAAGGGCTGGTTTTGCTAAGTCTAAAATTTTAGTCACATCGAGACATTTGTCGAGAAGGTGATCTTGCTTCATTTGGCAGTATGTGCCAACTTCTGGACCGACATCTGGGCGATAAAGAATCTTGCTGTAGTCGAGTCCTTTGGCTTTCCAGTGATCAATCGCATTACGAAGCTCAAGTTTGTCAACATTACCCACCATTTCGTTTATTGAACGGTAGCCAAGTTTTGCCATAATTTCTCGTACTTCCTCAGCGACATAATTCATGAAGTGAACAACCGCATCGGCTCCGCCAGTGAATTTCTTTCTTAATTCAGGGTTCTGAGTGGCAACACCGACTGGACAGGTGTTTAAGTGACACACACGCATCATCAAGCAACCAAGAGTAACAAGAGGTGCAGTGGCAAATCCAAATTCTTCTGCGCCTAATAAACAGGCGATTGCCACGTCACGACCTGTTTTTAATTGTCCGTCTGTTTCAACTACCACACGGGAGCGAAGGTCATTTAAAAGTAATGTTTGGTTAGTTTCAGCTACGCCAAGTTCCCATGGAGCTCCAGCATGCTGAATTGAAGAACGTGGCGATGCACCCGTACCTCCATCATAACCCGATACTAAGATCACATCTGCCTTGGCTTTAGCCACACCTGCGGCAATTGTACCAACACCAACTTCAGATACGAGTTTAACGTTGATACGTGCATGATGGTTTGAATTTTTAAGGTCATGAATAAGTTCAGCCAAATCTTCAATTGAATAGATGTCGTGATGCGGAGGAGGGGAGATTAATCCTACACCTGGAGTCGTGCCTCGTGTTTTTGCAATCTGAGGTAAGACTTTATGCCCTGGCAATTCACCACCTTCGCCTGGTTTTGCACCCTGAACGATTTTAATTTGAATCTCATCTGAGTTGGCTAGGTAAAAACTGGTAACGCCAAATCGACCGGAAGCTACTTGCTTGATCGCAGAACGGCGACTATCTCCGTTTTCATCCGGAGTGAAACGTTCAATTTCTTCACCTCCTTCACCGGTATTGGATTTTCCGCCAATACGATTCATTGCAATGGCGAGTGTTTCATGAGCTTCTTTAGAAATAGAGCCGTAAGACATCGCCCCTGTTTTAAAGCGTTTTACAATCGCTTCAGCAGGCTCGACTTCTTCAATTGGAATGGACTTAGATTCATCAAATTTAAATTCCATCAACCCTCGTAGCGTATAGAGTTCTTTAGACTGGTTGTTGATGACTTCAGAATATTCTTTAAAGACTGCATAATCACCAAGGCGAGTTGCTTTCTGTAATTTATGAATAGTTACAGGATTAAGCAAATGCTTCTCTCCACCTGAACGCCATTGGTAGATTCCTCCTGGGTCAAGTGCTTCGTTTCGGTTATCGTCTCTTTTAGCATAAGCTTTCAAGTGACGTGTTTTGATATCTTTAGAAATTCCATCGAGCCCAATGCCTTCAACACGTGACGCTGTCTTAGTGAAATAAGTATCAATTAAATTTTGATTGAGTCCAATGGCTTCAAAAATTTGAGCACCTCGATAAGAAGCGATGGTAGAAATCCCCATTTTTGACATGGTTTTGATAACGCCATTGAGGTTTGCTTTTAGGAAATTGTAGCAAGCAGTATCGGCATCCATTTCAAGGTCGCCCTTAGCAATGGCATATCGAACAGATTCAAGTGCAAGATAAGGATTTATCACATCGGCTCCGTAACCTATGAGCAGAGCAAAGTGATGCACTTCTCTGGGCTCTGCTGATTCAACAATTAAAGAAACCTTGGTGCGAGTCCCTTGACGGATAAGGTGGTGATGCAGTCCAGAAACAGCCAATAATGTTGGAATTGGCGCTTTGTTATCAGAAACATCACGATCGGAAAGAACTAATAAGTTGTCGCCGTTTTCAATCGCTTTATCTGCGGATGCAAATAAGTCATCAAGTGCTTTAGTGAGTGAGTCTTCGTTGATTGCCTCAGAGTCGGATACAGAAAATGTAATTGGCAATGAACTGACTTGGAAACCGCTTTCTTTCACTGCTTTGATTTGAGCTAGTTGAGCACTATCGATTAGAGGAGACTCCAATTTTATCATTCTGCAAGAACTTGCATTTGGATTTGTTAAGTCGCCTTCTGAGCCTAAGAAAGAAATGCTGGCAGTTACAAGTTCTTCACGGATTGGATCAATCGGAGGATTGGTCACTTGAGCAAAGAGTTGTTTGAAATAATTGTAAATTAATTGTGGTTGATCAGAAAGAACCGCTAATGGGGCATCATTTCCCATTGATCCTAAGGGTTGTTTTCCTGTTTTCGCACTTGGGGAAACGAGAAAACGAATATCTTCAAAAGTGAATCCAAAGGCTTTTTGTCTGTCTTCAATATCCTCGTAGTTGTCCTCGTATTCTGAGGCAACAGTTGGTAAATCGCTTAAATTGATGCGATTTTCTTTTAGCCATTCTCCATAAGGTTCTTCTTTAGCAATGGCTTCTTTGAGCTCAGAGTCATTAATGATACGGCCTTCTTCCATATCAATTAGGAACATTCTGCCTGGCTCTAAACGACCTTTTTTAACAACCGTCTTAGGGTCAACATTACCAACAACACCGACTTCAGAGGCCAAAATCACTTTATCGTCTGATGTGACATAGTAACGAGAAGGTCTTAATCCATTTCGGTCTAATGTAGCACCGACTTGGATACCATCAGAAATTGCCATAGATGCTGGCCCGTCCCATGGCTCCATTAAGCAAGCATGGTATTCATAGAAATCACGTTTGTAATCAGGCATGTTTTTGTGACGTTCCCATGGTTCAGGGACCATCATCATCATAGCTTGTGCTAGGCTACGTCCTGAAAGCACTAAAAATTCTAAGCAGTTGTCAAATTTCTGAGAATCAGAGCCGTCTTCACGAATGATTGGCAAAATTTTCTTTAAGTCTTCGCCAAAGACATCGCCAGCTAATTGCATTTGACGTGCATAGAGCCAATTTTCATTTCCTCTAACGGTGTTAATTTCACCATTGTGGCACAGGTAGCGGAAAGGTTGAGCTCTAGGCCAACTTGGAAATGTATTGGTAGAAAATCTTGAGTGAGTGAGTGCTAGGGCTGATTCCATAGCCTCGTCTGATAGATCAGGGAAATAATGCTCTAATTGCCCTGTTGTGAGCATGCCCTTATAAGTCATAGTTCTGCTAGATAATGAACTGATGTAAAAGTCAGAATCATCCGCATTTTCAGCATAACGTAATTTATAGGTGCTTAAACGGCGAACAATGTATAGTTTTCTTTCAAAAGCGAGTCCACGATCTACGGATTCGTTTCGCTGAACGAAAAATTGACGCATAACGGGTTCGCACTCGGAAGACGCCTTACCAAGGATTTCGCTTCTTACTGGGACATCACGCCAGCCTAACAGCTTCATGCCTTCTTCTTCAATTATCGAATTTACTGTATCTTCTTCTTTTTTGCGAGTTGCTTCATCTTGTGATAAATAAACAAAGCCAACACCATAATCACCTTCTTCAGGGACCTCGAAACCACATTCACTTGGGCATACTTTTTTGAAGAACGTATGGGGCAATTGGATAAATAAACCAGCGCCATCTCCCGTAATGGGATCACAACCACAACCACCTCTGTGATCAAGATTCACACAAATAGCGAGCGCGTCTTGAATGATGCTATGGGACTTTCGTCCTTTCATATCTACAATGAGTCCTATTCCGCAATTTTCGTGTTCAAATTGAGGATCATAAAGCCCTTGTTTTTTTGGTCTACTGTATCTGTTTGCCATCGATTTTAATATAAATGTGCGTGTGAGTTTGTTTTAGAATCTTTATATAATCAAAATTATTGTAGAATCAAAAGAGTTTGGAATTTAATTTAAAGAAAATGAATGTCTATGAGAAAATGAATGATAAGTTAAAAAAACCGAGTAAAGACTCGGTTTAAAAGGATCTATGTGAGTCTAGGTTAAAAAAATCGGATGGTTTTGGTTCGCATCGCTTCATGTTCTTCGTCTGTGCACGGGGCATCAATCGGCGCATCTGGGATTTCGTTGTTCGATTTAACGAGCTCATTGCTTAAAAGATAATTCTCGACTTCCTCCCCGCTGACATCTGCAAGCATCACTCCATCAACCTCAACGCAAGGTGAAAGAGCTTGTCCTGATTTTTCTACCATTTCTGCATATTGCTCTGGTTGATTAATAATATCCCTGTCTTCATAGCTTAAATTGTATTTTTTCATTATGGCACGAACGCCCATGCTCCATCCGCAAGTTGGTTTTAAATAGGCAATAATTTTCATAATCTCACGATTGTGCTAAATATTTTTATTTTGTCAACTGGGTGAATCCTTCTGCTTTTAATTTTTATCTTTCGGAACGGCGGTGATGATCTTCCATTCCTTTTTTGAGGTTCTCCCAATGCTAAATTTGGACGTAAGCTGTCCCTCAACTGCGTATATAACATGCATGCGAAGCCTTGGAGTTAAGCTGGCTCCGTATTCAATACCTTCATGTTCGTAGGCAATTGATTCCTCTGGAGCGCCCGTCAGTTCTTCAAAGCTTATAGTTTGTACGGGAAGGCCAATTTCAAAGCTCAATGCTGTTTTAAGAATGGCTAAATCGGTCTTTTTGAGACCATTGGTGGCATACAGGCCAAGCATAGCGTCCATGTCTTGTTCTAAATTAGCTTTTAGAAAAGACTCCGAAAATTCATTGAGGCTTTTTTGATAAATAAATGTATCTGAACAGGCGCTTAGTAAAAAACTCAGAATTACTATTAGTCCAATTCGTCGTTTCATTGTTTGCACCATTTATTTAGGTTAGGCTCAATCTATGCTTTCGGGACTGGGCTGAACTTTTCTAGAATCTTTTATGCCAGTGGCAATAATGTCGATAAATCCAATATTTTCTATGCCAAGGCTTTCACGTAAGGCTTCTCGGATTTCACTTTGGAGAGTCTCTTCAATGCTTTTCAGGTGGCTTCCGCTCTCAATACGTAAACGAATCTGAATATTAAGGTTTTTGCGCTTGGAAATGATCTTGGTTTTTAATTGAGAAATGTGGCTATCTTTTTTGCAAATAGACTGTACTAAATCGGATATAGCCCCGCAGTTAACCTGCACCATCCCTTTTTCTGTTTTATAGGCGATGAGTCTTGGGCTTTTGAATAAAGACGTGAACCAATTTAAGATAATTAGCAGTACAATAAATGCACAGACAGCTAAAATTAAGTAAGCAAGAAATGGATTTGTGATTCCTAATTCAGATAACAGATTTAAGAGTGTATCAATAAGAGCCATGGCATTAAATGGACTTAAATAAAAGTCGTAGAGCGAGCTTCAACTTGGGAAATACAATAGGATTAATCCGTATGAGTTTGATCATCCCAATCATCGCTTGGAGCTTGTTCCGTAGTTTTTACGCCATCAACAATTACGTTGACTCGAGAAACGGAACGACTGGTCATTTTTTCCACTTGCTCAATTATTCTGTGCTGGGCTTGCTCTGCCACTTGAGCGAGTTCCACTCCAAATTTAAGTATGACTTTAATATCTATGATATAGTCGCCAACTTCATCGGCTTTTACGCGTACACCGCGATCAAATTTTTTCTGAGGAAACATATCTGCAATACCGTCAACTAAACCACCGCCTACAGTAGCAACACCTGGCACTTCAAGGGCAGCAATTCGAACAATATTGGCGACCACATTGAAATTAATTTGGATATCGCCTAAAGTATTTGTTTCTTCGGAAACGAGAGGGACATTTGTTTCTGAATTTTCGTTGTTCATGTTGTGGAATTTAAAGCATTAAATCCTAGGTGTAAAGATTCTTAGGTGCTCGTTTTAAAAATTCTTCAATATATTTAGTAGTCGCTTTCCCCTCGCGGAATGTCGGGTCTTTAATGATGGCACGTGAAAATGATATATTGGAAGCAATCCCTCGAATAATATATTCTTTTAGGGCACGATCCATGCGATCTAGGGCAAGCTCACGATTGCGTCCGTAGGTGATCACTTTTGAAATCATACTATCGTAATGAGGAGGAATTGTGTAGCCACCGTAAACATGAGAGTCAATTCTAACACCATGTCCACCAGGCGAGTAATAGACACTGATTTCCCCAGGGCAGGGTGCAAAGTTTCTCGCAGGATCTTCGGCACAAACTCGGCACTCAATTGCATGACGGATAAATTTAATATCTTTTTGTTCGTAGCTTAATTTTTCGCCACTCGCAATGAGTAGCTGTTCTTTAACTAAATCAATACCTGTAACTTCTTCAGTGACTCCATGTTCCACCTGAATACGAGTATTCATTTCAATAAAGTAATAGTTTTGCTCATCATCAACTAAGAATTCAACGGTACCAGCTCCTTCGTAGTTAACAGACTTGGCTAACTTTACCGCATCACGCCCCATTTTTTTACGAGTGTCATCAGAAATAAAAGGTGAGGGTGCTTCTTCGATGAGCTTTTGGTGACGGCGTTGAACCGAGCAATCACGTTCTCCTAAATGTATAACATTACCATATTGATCACCTAAGACTTGAATTTCAATGTGTCTCGGTGCTTCAAGGAATTTTTCAATATAGACATCACCATTTCCGAAAGCTTTTTCTGCTTCGTTACGAGCACTATTGTATTCTTTAGCGAAAGCGACGGCATTGTGGGCGACACGCATTCCTTTACCTCCGCCACCAGCCACGGCTTTAATAATAACCGGAAAACCAATTTTTTTGGCTACACTAAGAGCTTTTTCTTCATTATCGACAACGCCCTCACTGCCAGGAATGACGGGCACTTTAGCTTTAGTTGCCATTTCTCGTGCTTTGGCTTTATCTCCAAAGTTAACAATGGCATCAGCTGAAGGTCCAATAAATTTAATCTTACAGTCAGAGCACTGTTCAGCAAAATCAGCATTTTCAGCCAAGAATCCGTAGCCTGGGTGAATTGCATCAACATTGGCTATCTCAGCAGCTGCAATGATTCGATCTGCTTTTAAATAACTTTGTCCACTGACGGCTGGTCCAATGCAAATAGCTTCATCGGCTAACTGAACGTGCAAGGATTGTTCGTCGGCTTCTGAATAAACGGCGAGGGTTTTGATCCCTAATTCATTACAGGCTCGAACAATTCGGAGAGCAATCTCTCCTCGATTTGCGATAAGAACTTTTTTTATCATCGAATGCGATTACGCTTTTTTGTATTTAAATAGGGGCTGACCAAATTCTATGGCATCTCCATCTTCTACTAAGATTTCTGTAATAGTGCCTTTAACTTCAGCTTGAATTTCATTCATCACCTTCATTGCTTCAACAATGCAAACGATAGAATCGACATCGACTTTTTTGCCCACATCTGTGAAATTTGCACTATCAGGAGAAGGAGCGCGATAAAAAGTGCCGACCATTGGAGACTTAATGGTTTCAACATTAGGATCTTCAGCTTTTTCTTTTCCAGCTGAAGGGGCAGGTGCACTAGCTGCAGGAGCAGGCGCTGCTGCTACTGGATTGACCGGTGCAACGCTTTGAATGATCGGTGCGGCTGGAGAATTCGATGCTCTGCTAAGGCGTAGCTTAAAGCCATCCTCTTCAAATTCGAACTCAGTGAGCTCGGAGCGTTTCATTAAATCGATTACTTGTTTAATTGTTTTAAGATCCAAAATAGTCCTTTCGTTGATTAAAAATGTAGTATCTTTAAAGTTTTTTGATTGGGTGCAATGACTTTGTTTGTTTTTAGTAAATTTATTTAATGTATGTTTTTTTAATTAAAACAATATTTACTTTAATTTGATTAGTGTCAACTTAGAGGCATGCCTGCAAATCAATTCGTGGATGTCAGTTTGACTGGTTCAGTCACCGTAGTACCCCCTAAAGTCCGTTCAATTGAAGAAGATGTGGATTTATTTGGAGGAAATATTCGTCAAATTGAACGATTAAAGAAGACACTGGGCTTAAATGAGAGGCGTATTGCCTTAAAAGAGCTGACAAATTTAGATTTATGTGAGCAGGCTGCGCAAGTACTCTTGAAGCAATTAAAGATAAATTCAAAGGACTTGGACGGTATTATATATGTCACTCAAACTCCGGACCATTCCCAACCAAGTAATGCGACTCTATTGCACGGTCGTCTTGGCTGTAGCACGGATTGTGCAGCGTTAGACGTTGGATTAGGCTGTTCGGGTTTTGTTTATGCACTTTGGTTGGCTTATTCAATTATTGCTAATGGGTCATCGCAGAGAGTTTTGGTCTTAGCAGGAGATACACTCAGTCGTCTGGTACATCCTCAGGATAGAGCAACTGCATCCTTATTTGGAGATGCGGGAAGTGCCACAA